>NZ_KV792626.1:0-1905 GCF_001808265.1 Klebsiella sp. HMSC16A12 | reverse complement strand
TCCGACTGCTGCGTCTTATCCGGTAACTATCGTCTTGAGTCCAACCCGGTAAGACATGCAAAAGCGCCACTGGCAGCAGCCACTGGTAACTGATTTAGAGGAGTTAGTCTTGAAGTCATGCGCCTGTTAAGGCTAAACTGAAAGAACAAGTTTTGGTGACTGCGCTCCTCCAAGCCAGTTACCTTGGTTCAATCACCTGCAAGTGTTTGAACCTTCGGAAAAACCGCCCTGCAAGGCGGTTTTTTCGTTTACAGAGCAAGAGATTACGCGTACCGAAACCGGATCTCAAGTGCTCGTAAAAGAAAATGATGATGACCTTTAGCGGTTACAAAAAAAGAAGGCACACTATTACAGAGGCCTTCTTCTAGTCTGGTTAAATTTTTTTAAAAAAATCATGCGACCGCATGTTTTTTTTCCAAAGATTCAGCATTGTGCTTCCTTTCTATAATTTCATGAGCGGGAGTGACTCTTTCTATTTCTTCCTGAAGGCGTGGGCTGCTCGTAACCTCCCACAAATCAACAGACTGCTGTATATTTAACCAGAACTTAGCGGTGGTATCGAATGCTTTAGCTAACCGAAACGCCATATCGGTAGACAGTTTCCTATTATTGTTAACCAAAGCACTTGCAGAATTTCTATGCACGTTTAACATTTCAGCCAAGTCATTGATTTTTAAACCACTTGGCTCGAGATATTCATAAAGAATAATATCTCCTACAGTCGATGGTTTTCTGGTTGCTTGGGACATGCTTTACTCCTGAATTGGTCGCTTCTCTCTGTTAGATGAGGAAGATAAGTATTTCTTCTGTTACCAGCTGTATCGATTAGTAATTATCTTAAATATAGTTACGTCGCGTTACTTTATTAATCATTATTTGTGATGACGTTTTAACGTAGGTGAGGAAATGCCTCACCTACTTGTTTTGTAAGATAACAGTTCCGGTCTGTTACCTATCGGTAATCATGTGGATCGAGATACAAATCCTCGACTCCGTTCTCACCCCACTTAAATATCAAGCGGTACTTATCATTCACCCTTATAGATGAATACCCTGTCAATGGAGGGTTGAGATTTTCAAATCGGTTCCCCGGGGGAGACCGTAAATCTCCAATTTTATCAGCAGCATTCAGCATATCCAGCTTGCGACCCTAATGAAACACTAATCGTAGCTGGAATTTTTCGATTGGCTTTACCGTATTTATAAAACTGGTTATAGCCAATCGTCTCGGAACTGAATGCGGCAATCATCATCACTATCATGATTTTGCTGCATTTTTCTTTTACCTCAAATGTTGCCGCAACTTTGGCAAGTTCTAGATCACCTTTTACCACCACCATAGTACAACAAACGCCAGAAATGCACAATAGCACTGTGCACTTGTGCAAAAAACCATAATGATATAAAATGCACAAAAGCACAGTGCTACTGTGCAAAAAAAGAATAGTTGGAGGTCATATGGCGCTTGTTCGCTCAGGAAATAAAACCAAGATTTTTGAAGCAGATCCGAAATTTAACCCAGTTTTTGATACACAACACAAGCCTGGCGATACGTGCACGTATGAAGGAATTTACAAATGCACAGGTTGCGGTAAAGAAGTAACTATCGCAGGAGGGAAAACACTTCCACCACAAAATCATCATCAACATAGTCCCGGACAGGGGGACATCCGCTGGCAACTATTTGTTTATGCAGAGTGAGGTATGAAAATGGCAGACCGTAGACCACTTAACCCGCATGTCGTCGTCCCTAAACCAGGAGGCGGAACTCAGCCACGAGATCGTAATAATAATGGAAGAGTCCGAGAGAAACGTTCAGATGCGGGAAAATCAAGAAAATAAGAAAAGCCGCCAAATAGGGGTCAGTTTGGATATCGGAAACTTTTGTACGTTAAGCGCATTATT
>NZ_KV792625.1:121655-159244 GCF_001808265.1 Klebsiella sp. HMSC16A12 | reverse complement strand
GTCTGCGCCGGCTGAGCAGCTGTTCGAGGAGTTCGGCTTCACCGTTGATAACGTGGTCGCTAAAGCGAAAGCGCTGCTGTAATCGCTGGTACGGTGCGGGCTGATGCCCTCACCCCAACCCTCTCCCACAGGAGAGGGTGCAAACACCAAAACGGTAACCCCTGGGTTACCGTTTTGCTTTTATCTCGCCACCCGGCTTTTTTGTATCTGCTATTCCTGAACCATGTAATACGGTTGTAAATTATTCCAGCAAAAATGTGATGTGAGTCATATAGCTGGTTTATTGCGCTGGACAAACATTCCTTTTATTCCTCATTTCGCTTATTCTAGCTGAAGCGTTTCAGTCGTTTAAATGTTCGACAATTAATCAATCAGTCGCAGTTTGCAGCTGGTAAGGTTCCCCTCAGAGCGTTGCTGGATTACTCTGTCAGCCACCTCATAACAGGGACAGCCTTGCAGGAGATCTATGACCATTCGCATCGCGATTAATGGCTTCGGTCGCATTGGACGCAACGTGGTTCGTGCTCTATATGAATCCGGGCGTCGTGCGGAAATCACCGTGGTGGCAATCAATGAGCTGGCGGATGCCGCGGGCATCGCGCATTTATTGAAATATGACACCAGCCATGGCCGTTTCGCCTGGGATGTCCGTCAGGAGCGCGAGCAGCTGTTTGTTGGCGACGATGCCATCCGTCTGCTGCATGAGCCGACCATTGCGGCGCTGCCCTGGCGCGAACTGGCGGTGGACGTCGTGCTTGACTGTACCGGGGTATACGGGAGTCGTGAACACGGTGAAGCCCATCTTCAGGCGGGGGCGAAAAAAGTGCTCTTTTCCCACCCCGGCGGCAACGACCTCGACGCGACGGTGGTGTACGGCGTAAATCAGGATGAACTTCGCGCCGGGCATCGTATCGTCTCCAACGCCTCCTGCACCACCAACTGCATTATTCCGATCATTAAACTGCTCGATGACGCCTATGGCATTGAGTCCGGCACCGTCACCACCATTCACTCGGCGATGCATGACCAGCAGGTGATTGACGCTTATCATCCGGATCTGCGGCGTACCCGCGCGGCCAGCCAGTCGATCATTCCGGTGGATACCAAACTGGCGGCAGGGATCACCCGTATTTTTCCGCAATTTAACGACCGTTTTGAAGCGATTGCCGTGCGGGTGCCGACGATTAACGTGACGGCAATTGACCTGAGCGTGACGGTGAAAAAACCGGTAAAAGCATGTGAAGTCAACCAGTTGCTGCAAAAAGCAGCACAAGGTGCATTTCATGGTATAGTTGACTATACGGAATTACCGTTGGTCTCGACAGATTTTAACCACGATCCGCACAGCGCCATCGTCGATGGTACGCAAACCCGGGTCAGTGGCGCGCATCTGATCAAAACGCTGGTCTGGTGCGATAACGAATGGGGCTTTGCTAACCGAATGCTCGACACGACGTTAGCGATGGCGGCTATTGGTTTCAGGTTCGACGCGTAAACGTCGACAAAACTTTATGAATCAACGAGAGGATTCACCATGTCTGTAATTAAGATGACCGATCTGGATCTGGCTGGTAAACGCGTTTTTATCCGTGCGGATCTGAACGTACCAGTTAAAGACGGGAAAGTAACCAGCGACGCACGTATCCGTGCATCTCTGCCGACCATTGAACTGGCGCTGAAGCAGGGCGCGAAAGTCATGGTTACTTCTCACCTGGGTCGTCCGACCGAAGGCGAGTACAACGAAGAATTCTCTCTGCTGCCGGTTGTTAATTACCTGAAAGACAAACTGTCCAACCCGGTACGCCTGGTTAAAGACTACCTGGACGGCGTGGAAGTGGCTGCCGGTGAACTGGTGGTGCTGGAAAACGTTCGCTTCAACAAAGGCGAGAAAAAAGACGACGAAGAACTGTCTAAGAAATACGCTGCGCTGTGCGACGTGTTCGTGATGGACGCTTTCGGTACTGCGCACCGCGCGCAGGCTTCCACCCACGGCATCGGCAAATTTGCTGACGTGGCGTGCGCAGGCCCGCTGCTGGCCGCTGAACTGGACGCGCTGGGTAAAGCGCTGAAAGAGCCAGCTCGTCCGATGGTCGCTATCGTTGGTGGTTCTAAAGTGTCCACCAAACTGACCGTTCTGGATTCCCTGTCTAAAATCGCTGACCAGCTGATCGTGGGCGGCGGTATCGCTAACACCTTCGTTGCCGCTCAGGGCCACAACGTCGGTAAATCCCTGTACGAAGCAGATCTGGTTGATGAAGCCAAGCGCCTGCTGGGCACCTGCGATATCCCGGTTCCGACCGACGTTCGCGTAGCGACCGAGTTCTCCGAAACCGCAACGGCAACCCTGAAATCTGTTAACGACATCAAAGATGACGAGCAGATTCTGGACCTTGGCGACGTTTCCGCACAGAAACTGGCTGAAATCCTGAAGAACGCCAAAACCATCCTGTGGAACGGCCCGGTTGGCGTATTCGAATTCCCTAACTTCCGTAAAGGGACTGAAATCGTGGCTAACGCTATCGCGGACAGCGAAGGTTTCTCCATCGCCGGCGGCGGTGACACCCTGGCAGCGATCGACCTGTTCGGCATCGCTGACAAAATTTCCTACATCTCCACTGGCGGCGGCGCATTCCTTGAATTCGTCGAAGGCAAAGTCCTGCCGGCAGTAGCGATGCTCGAAGAGCGCGCTAAGCAGTAATTCAGTTCAGGCGGGGAAACCCGCCTGTTTTTCAGCGCGCTTAAGGGCTCGCGAACCTTCTTCAACGGTCGAAGATACAGATACAGGACTAAGTAACATGTCTAAAATTTTTGATTTCGTAAAACCGGGCGTCATCACTGGCGACGACGTTCAGAAAGTGTTCCAGGTAGCGAAAGAAAACAACTTTGCACTGCCGGCGGTAAACTGCGTAGGTACTGATTCCATCAACGCCGTTCTGGAAGCTGCAGCGAAAGTTCGCTCTCCGGTTATCGTTCAGTTCTCTAACGGCGGCGCAGCGTTCATCGCAGGTAAAGGCGTGAAAACTGACGTTCCTCAGGGTGCTGCTATCCTCGGCGCTATCTCTGGCGCCCACCACGTGCACCAGATGGCTGAACACTACGGCGTGCCGGTTATCCTGCACACTGACCACTGCGCGAAGAAACTGCTGCCGTGGATCGACGGCCTGCTGGACGCCGGTGAAAAACACTTCGCCGCTACTGGCAAACCGCTGTTCTCTTCCCACATGATCGACCTGTCTGAAGAGTCCCTGCACGAAAACATCGAGATCTGCTCTAAGTACCTGGCTCGCATGGCCAAAATGGGCATGACCCTGGAAATCGAACTGGGCTGCACCGGCGGTGAAGAAGACGGCGTGGATAACAGCCACATGGACGCTTCCGCCCTGTACACCCAGCCGGAAGACGTGGATTACGCCTACACCGAGCTGAGCAAAATCAGCCCACGCTTCACCATCGCCGCTTCCTTCGGTAACGTACACGGCGTGTACAAACCAGGTAACGTAGTTCTGACCCCGACCATCCTGCGCGACTCTCAGGAATATGTTTCCAAGAAACACAACCTGCCGCACAACAGCCTGAACTTCGTGTTCCACGGCGGTTCCGGTTCTTCCGCTCAGGAAATTAAAGACTCCGTCAGCTACGGCGTGGTGAAAATGAACATTGATACCGACACCCAATGGGCAACCTGGGACGGTATCCTGCAGTATTACAAAGCGAACGAAGCTTACCTGCAGGGCCAGCTGGGCAACCCGAAAGGCGAAGATCAGCCGAACAAGAAATACTACGACCCGCGCGTATGGCTGCGTGCTGCCCAGACTTCCATGGTGACTCGTCTGGAGCAGGCATTTAAAGAGCTGAACGCGATCGACGTTCTGTAAGAAAAATCTGTTTCTTACCCGGAAGCCCGCAGCAATGCGGGCTTTTTTATTATCTTAACAACAGGATAGCGTGGCAGAAAACTGTGATCCATTTGGCAAAACGTGCACTTATTGTTTACCCTATAACCTGACTGCCCTGTCGCAGGCTGAGTTATTTACTTCCCCCCAGGGGATTCATAAGGAATGTTAAATGGAAGATTTGAACGTTGTCGATAGCATCAACCACGCCGGGACGTGGCTGGCACGCAACCAGGAGCTGCTGCTGAGCTATGCCGTCAACATCGTCGCGGCTATCGCTATCCTGATCGTCGGGATGATCGTGGCGCGCGTCGTCTCTAATACCGTCAACCGCCTGATGCTGGCGCGTAAAATTGACGCTACCGTGGCCGATTTTCTCTCTGCGCTGGTGCGCTATGCGGTTATCGCTTTTACGCTGATTGCCGCCCTGGGGCGGGTAGGCGTGCAGACCGCCTCGGTGATTGCGGTGCTGGGTGCTGCCGGTTTGGCGGTGGGTTTAGCGCTGCAGGGATCGCTGTCGAACCTTGCCGCAGGCGTACTGCTGGTGATGTTCCGCCCGTTCCGCGCTGGCGAGTATGTCGACCTTGGCGGCGTGGCAGGTACGGTGTTGAACGTGCAGATTTTCTCCACCACCCTGCGTACCGCGGACGGTAAAGTAGTGGTGGTCCCGAACGGGAAAATCATCGCCGGCAATATCATTAACTTCTCCCGCGAACCGGCGCGTCGCAATGAGTTTATTATCGGCGTCGCTTACGATGCTGATATCGACAAGGTAAAGCAGCTGCTGACCTCGATTATCGAATCTGACGATCGAATTCTGCGCGATCGGGAAATGACCGTTCGTCTGAACGAACTCGGCGCCTCGTCGGTGAACTTCGTGGTGCGCGTGTGGAGCAAAAGCAGCGATCTGCAAAACGTCTACTGGGATATCCTCGAGCGTATCAAGCGTGAATTTGACGCCAACGGCATCAGCTTCCCTTACCCGCAGATGGATGTTCATGTGGTGCGCCTGCCGGAAAAAGCAGAGTAAAGCGCCTCTCAATAACTCAGGCCGGCCATGCCGGCCTTTTTCAATAGCTCATCATTAGTTGTTCTAATTAATGATTAATTCTTTCAATTTCCGCTAATAATTCATTCGCGCTATAGTCAGCGCCACTCTCGAACTCAGCGGATAAATCCTTATGTTTACTTATTACTTTCAGGGGCTTGCCCTGGGAGCGGCTATGATATTGCCGCTTGGCCCACAAAATGCCTTTGTGATGAATCAGGGGATCCGTCGTCAGTATCATCTGATGATTGCCCTGCTATGCGCGGTCAGCGACTTGCTGTTAATCTGCGCTGGCATTTTCGGCGGTAGCGCACTGCTGATGCAATCCCCGTGGCTGCTGGCGCTAGTGACCTGGGGCGGCGTGGCCTTTTTGCTGTGGTATGGCTTCGGCGCATTGAAAACGGCGTTCAGTCAGAGTCTTGAACTCGCCAATGCAGAGGTAATGCAGCAGGGGCGCTGGAAAATCATTATCACCATGCTGGCGGTGACCTGGCTTAACCCGCACGTTTATCTGGACACCTTTGTGGTGTTAGGCAGCCTGGGAGGTCAGCTGGCGGTGGAGCCGAAGCGCTGGTTTGCGCTAGGGACCATTAGCGCCTCTTTCCTGTGGTTCTTTGGCCTGGCGCTGTTAGCCGCCTGGCTGGCGCCGCGACTGCGTACCGCCAGAGCCCAGCGGATCATCAATATTGTGGTCGGCGCCGTCATGTGGTTTATTGCGTTTCAGCTGGCAAGAGAAGGCGTCAGCCATATCCAGGCGTTGCTTAACTAAGCGTTGTCCGATGGACTTTCCTGCTGTACGCGCTAAGCTTGCTGGCATGCGTCCCGTAAGGGCGATTTAAGTAACATGGAGAAACGACAGTGAAGTTAAAAGTCTTAGCCCTGGCGGCAACACTCGGATTGACCACGATGGCGGCACAGGCCAGCGAATTGCCGGATGGCCCGCACATTGTGACTTCAGGCACAGCAAGCGTTGCCGCGGTTCCGGACATCGCCACCCTGGCGATCGAAGTGAACGTGTCGGCAAAAGACGCCGCGTCGGCAAAAAAACAGGCTGACGATCGCGTTGCGCAATATCTCTCTTTCCTCGAAAAGAGCGGTATTGCTAAAAAGGACATCAACTCGGCGAATCTGCGTACCCAACCAGATTACGACTATCAGAACGGGAAAAGCATTCTGAAAGGCTATCGTGCGGTGCGCACAGTGGAAGTGACCTTGCGCCAGCTGGATAAACTCAACGGTCTGCTGGATGGCGCCCTGAAAGCGGGTCTCAACGAAATTCGCTCCGTCTCGCTGGGCGTTGCGCAACCGGACGCCTACAAAGATAAAGCGCGTAAAGCGGCGATCGACGACGCCGTGCATCAGGCGCAGGAGCTGGCCGCAGGCTTCCACAGCAAGCTGGGTCCGGTGTACAGCGTGCGCTACCATGTCTCCAACTATCAGCCGAGCCCGATGGTTCGCATGATGAAGGCCGCTGACGCTGCGCCGGTTTCTGCCCAGGAAACCTACGAGCAGGCGACTATCCAGTTTGACGACCAGGTCGATGTAGTCTTTGAGCTGCAGCCGGCGCAAGCCGCTGCTCCAGCCACCCCGGCGAAACCGGCGGAAACGCCGAAACCGGCCCAGTAAGCGATAGAAACAAAAAAGCCACTTCAGCGAAGTGGCTTTTTTATGCCCGCGGTTTAATCCTGACGCAGCACCTTGTGTCCGTAGTCAATGAGCGCATCGGTCACCCGGCGCATCATGCGGCTTTCCGGGGCGAAGCGGTGCCAGTAGAGCATGCGGCGCTGGAACAGGCCCGGGGTGAGATCGATAAGTTCGCCGCTGTTGAGCTCTTTTTCGATCTGCAGATGCGGGATCATACAGCAGGTGGTGCCCTGGCGCGCCAGCTGCACGAAAGCTTCCGACGAGTTGACGATGTGGCAGGGGACGCTGCCCGGCGGCAGGTCGAAGTTTTGCTGCAGGAACGCCTGATGCATATCGTCCAGATGGTCGAAGGCGACGACCGGCGCCTTAAGCAGCGCCGAACGCGTCACGCCATTCGGGAAATAGCGTTGCGCAAACTCTTTTGATGCGACAAACAGGTAATCGAGCGCCCCCAGCTGATCCACCAGGCAGCTTGGCAGCGCCTGCGGCTGGATACTCACTGCGCCCACTACTTCGCCACGGCGCAGGCGCTCCTGGGTGCGGGTTTCATCTTCCACCTGCAGGTTGAGACGAATAGGGGAGTCTGCCAGAACGTTGGCCAGCGCCGGCAGCAGCCAGGTCGCCAGACTGTCGGCGTTCACCGCCAGCGACAGCAGCAACGGCGTAGAGCCGGTTTGTTCATCGCCCAGCCATTCTTCCTCCAGCAGTTCAACCTGGCGCAACAGAGCCAGCAGTTTCTGTCCTTGCTCGGTGGGGCGCGGCGGCACGGTACGCACCAGCAGCGGCTGGCCGAACATATTTTCCAGCTGCTTAATACGCTGTGAGACGGCGGACTGGGTAATACATAGCTTCTGCGCGGCGCGCTCAAATCCTCGTTCCCTAATCACCGCATCCAGCGCTTGTAGTGTCCTGTAGTCCGGTCGTTTCATTATTCTGGCGTGCCCCCATAACTAATCGTTATCTCGCACTATGACATAAATTTTTATTTGATACAGACGAAATTGGTCTGTTCAGTTGTGTGATCTGCATCGCAGGGACATTTCCACTATCGATGTTCTATAATGCGCCACAGGCATTCACATCTCGGACCAGAATTATGACGCAGGATGAACTGAAAAAAGCGGTAGGTTGGGCAGCACTGCAATATGTACAGCCAGGGACTATTGTCGGCGTAGGCACCGGCTCGACGGCGGCCCATTTTATTGACGCGCTGGGCACCATGAAGGGGCAGATCGAAGGGGCGGTTTCCAGCTCCGACGCCTCCACCGAGAAGCTGAAAAGCCTCGGGATCACCGTCTTCGATCTTAACAGCGTCGATCGCCTGGGGATCTATGTTGACGGCGCGGATGAGATCAACGGCCATATGCAGATGATCAAAGGCGGCGGCGCGGCGCTGACCCGTGAAAAGATCATCGCCTCGGTCGCGGATAAATTTATCTGCATCGCCGACGCCTCCAAGCAGGTCGATATTCTGGGCAAGTTCCCGCTGCCGGTGGAAGTCATTCCGATGGCGCGCAGCGCCGTGGCGCGTCAGCTGGTCAAGCTGGGCGGCCGTCCAGAGTACCGTCAGGGCGTTGTGACCGATAACGGCAACGTGATCCTTGACGTGCACGGCCTGGAAATTCTCGATGCGATCGCGCTGGAAAACGCGATCAACGGTATTCCTGGCGTCGTCACCGTGGGGCTGTTCGCCAACCGTGGCGCCGACGTGGCGCTGATTGGCACTGCCGACGGCGTGAAGACCATCGTAAAATAGTCTGTCCGCAGGGAGCCGACCGGCTCCCTCGCAAATATTTTTTCATCAGGTGCAATTTGGTGACTTCTGTCACATTTATGCAACCATTCTGATTTACACGCTACCATTTCTTCTCTTTCTGGTGTTTTGTCCTGCGATTTCCCTCTGGATGACATTTCTTCAGGACGGCGACGCAAACGTTCATATTGCCGCGATAGTTTTTTTTGATATGTTGCTGAGACGAACTTTCGTTCAGCACGACATCAGTTAAGACAAAACAGGACGGGGAAATGGCTAAGGTATCACTGGAAAAAGACAAGATTAAATTTCTGCTGGTTGAAGGTGTGCATCAAAAGGCAATCGATAGCCTTCGCGCAGCGGGTTACACCAACATTGAATTTCATAAAGGCGCGCTGGATTCAGAACAGCTGAAAGCGTCGATCCGTGATGCCCATTTCATCGGCCTGCGTTCCCGTACCCATCTGACTGAAGAGATTTTCGCCGCAGCGGAAAAACTGGTTGCCGTCGGTTGCTTCTGCATCGGGACCAACCAGGTCGATCTGAACGCCGCTGCGAAGCGCGGTATTCCGGTGTTTAACGCGCCGTTCTCTAACACCCGCTCGGTGGCCGAGTTGGTGATCGGCGAACTGCTGCTGATGCTGCGCGGCGTGCCGGAAGCCAACGCCAAAGCGCACCGCGGGGTGTGGAACAAGCAGGCGGTCGGCAGCTTCGAAGCGCGTGGTAAAAAGCTGGGCATCATCGGTTACGGCCACATCGGTACCCAGCTTGGCATTCTGGCGGAATCGCTGGGAATGCACGTCTTCTTCTATGATATTGAAAACAAACTGCCGCTCGGCAACGCCACTCAGGTACAGCATCTCTCCGACCTGCTGAACATGAGCGATGTGGTCAGCCTGCACGTGCCGGAAAACGCCTCTACCAAAAATATGATGGGCGCGGAAGAACTGGCGCTGATGAAGCCGGGCGCGCTGCTGATCAACGCCTCCCGCGGTACCGTGGTGGACATTCCGGCGCTATGCGATGCGCTGGCCAGTAAGCATCTGGCCGGGGCGGCTATCGACGTCTTCCCGACTGAACCTGCGACCAACAGCGACCCCTTCACTTCGCCGCTGTGCGAGTTTGATAACGTGATCCTCACACCGCATATCGGTGGCTCCACTCAGGAAGCGCAGGAGAACATCGGTCTGGAAGTAGCTGGCAAGCTGGCGAAATACTCTGACAACGGGTCAACCCTGTCGGCAGTTAACTTCCCGGAAGTTTCTCTACCGCTGCACGGCGGCCGCCGTCTGCTGCATATCCATGAGAACCGGCCGGGCGTCCTGACCGCAATCAACCAAATCTTCGCCGCGCAGAGCATCAACATTGCTGCCCAGTATCTGCAAACGTCGCCGCAGATGGGCTACGTGGTGATTGATATTGAAGCGGAGGAAGATGTTGCCCAGCAGGCGCTGCAGGCAATGAAAGCGATCCCGGGGACTATCCGCGCCCGTCTGCTGTTCTAATCATTTTTGCCTCTCGGGCAGGTCGCGTACCTGCCCGTTTTTTTGTTAATACTTTCCAGGCTGAATTTCTCGTCCCCGCGTACCTACCAACACCAGGTTTTTCCCGGGGTGATGACCGCCGGCAGCGGGATATCCCACTCTTCGCTCGGCAGGCTATCCACCTGCTGGCAGTCGTGCGCGTAGCCCACCGGCTGCAGGCGATACTGCTGCCAGTTTTGCAGCGTCCGGTCGTAAAAACCGCCGCCCATTCCCAGCCGTTGGCCACTGACATCGAAGGCCACCAGCGGGGTCACCAGCACATCGAGTTCAGCCAGCGGCAGCACATCCCGCACATCGAGCTTCGGTTCGCGGATCTTCAGGCGATTCACGATCAGTTGGCTCTGCGGATGGTAGTGTAAAAACAGCAGATTGCCGGGGCTAAAGGGATGCAGCACCGGGAGATATACCCGCTTGCCGGCGCGCCAGAGCTGGTCGATCAGCGGCTGGGTGTCCAGCTCGCCGTCAAAGGAGAGAAACAGCGCCACGTTGTGGGCGAGAACTACCGGCGGCCAGGCCATCATCCGCTCGGCGGCCTGTTGGGCAAACAGGCGCTGTTGCTCCGGGCTGAGTGCGCGTCGACGATCGCGGATCTGCTGGCGAATATGCTGACGGGAGAGCAGGGTATCGGTCTGTATAGTCATGCAGGTCTCGTTACGAGCTGGCGAAACAATAGGAGCAAGTGTAATACAGGGCGGCTTCAGCCGAAAACACGTATGGGGGATGATGCGAAGTAAAGAAGGGAATCTCCGAGATGCCGCCGCAGGCTGTAACCCTTGAACCCTTGGTTCAAGGTGAATGTGTCGTCACGGTTTTAAGGCTTCTCGGACGAACCGAGCATGCTCACCAACCGTGGAGCGCCACATTCTTGTGGTATGAAATATCGGCTCAGGGGACTGGCCCGCTTGCAAACATCTCAGAGAAATTTTGTTCTTGCGATTACTCTAACACAGTTAACTGCAAAGTGTTATTCAAACTTCGACCCTGGCTTTTCGCTTATGCGACCTTGCTCAAGCAATGCTTGTTCGATGGTCTGCTGAAGCATGCGAATGCGCTGCTCCATGGTGGAAGCGTAGTCGCGGGTCTTCGCTTTTTCCTGAGTCAACTCATAGCTGATGTTCAACGCCGCGATGAAGACCAGCTGCTCAGTATTTGCGACTCTAGTGCGTTCTTTTAAATCTTGCAACCGCTGATTAAGGTCTTCAGCTGCCTGATTCAGGGCATCCCTTTGTTCAGGCGGGCAATTCACTCGCAGTGAACGGCCGAAAATTTGGAGATCTACGGGTTGTGCAGACATGCCACCTTCCTGCTGATTGACTGCGCTGCCTTCACACCCTGGCCCGGGTCTGCGAAGGGGCGACACTATAGCTACCCTGGTGCGAAGATACAAGCCCTATTCTGGTTCACCAGGGTCCAAAGTGGTAGCATACCATGAATATTCCTCCCAACGATGACGAATGCGCATGTCTATACAGAACGAAATGCCTGGTTACAACGATGTAGACCAGTTACTGAACCAACAAGGGGTAGGTCTCACCCCGGCCGAAATGCACGGTTTGATCAGCGGATTGCTGTGCGGCGGCAATACGGACAGCAGCTGGCAGCCGCTGGTGCACGACCTGACCAACGAAGGTCTCGCCTTTGGCCATGAACTGGCTCAGGCGCTGCGTAACATGCATTCCGCCATCAGCGATTCACTGGATGACGACGGTTTCCTCTTTCAACTGTATCTGCCGGAAGGCGATGCGGTGAGCGTCTTTGACCGTGCCGACGCCCTCGCCGGTTGGGTCAACCACTTCCTGCTTGGTCTTGGCGTTAGCCAGCCGAAGCTGGATAAAGTGAAGGATGAAACCGGGGAAGCGATTGACGATCTGCGTAATATTGCCCAGCTGGGCTACGATGAAGACGAAGATCAGGAAGAGCTGGAGATGTCTCTGGAGGAGATTATCGAGTATGTCCGCGTTGCCGCACTGCTGTGCCACGACACCTTTGCCCGTCAGCAGCCAACCGCACCGGAAGTCCGCAAACCGACATTACACTAACTAAAATTCGTTCAGGGGGCGTCATGACTCAGCAGGAATTTCTATCGCGTCGCCAGACGCTGTTGGCGCAGATGCAGCCAGGCAGCGCGGCGCTGATTTTCGCCGCACCGGAAGCGGTGCGCAGTGCAGATTCGGAATATCCCTACCGGCAGAACAGCGATTTCTGGTACTTCACCGGCTTTAACGAACCGGAAGCGCTGCTGGTGTTGATTAAAAGCGATGAAACCCACAACCATAGCGTGCTGTTCAACCGGGTTCGCGATCTGACCGCTGAGATCTGGTTTGGACGCCGTCTGGGCCAGGAGGCCGCGCCGGCGAAGCTTGGCGTCGACCGGGCGCTGGCGTTCAGCGAAATCAACCAGCAGCTGTATCAGCTGCTCAACGGTCTGGACGCGATCTACTTCGCCCAGGGTGAATATGCCTATGCCGATGAGATTGTGTTCAACGCCCTCGAAAAACTGCGCAAAGGCGCGCGCCAGAATCTGCAGGCGCCGAACTCGGTTATCGACTGGCGGCCCATTGTGCATGAGATGCGCCTGTTTAAATCCGCGGAAGAGCTTGCCGTGATGCGCCGCGCCGGGGAGATCACCGCGCTGGCCCATACCCGGGCGATGGAAAAATGCCGCCCTGGCATGTTCGAATATCAGCTGGAAGGTGAAATTCTCCATGAATTCAACCGCCACGGGGCACGTTTCCCCTCCTATAACACCATCGTTGGCGGCGGCGAAAACGGCTGTATTCTGCACTACACCGAAAACGAATCTGAACTGCGCGACGGCGATTTAGTCCTGATTGACGCCGGCTGCGAGTATCGCGGCTATGCCGGGGACATTACCCGCACCTTCCCGGTAAACGGTAAATTTACCCAGCCGCAGCGCGAGATCTACGACATTGTGCTCGAATCGCTGGAGACCGCGCTGAAACTCTATCGGCCGGGCACCTCGATCTGTCAGGTCAACCAGGAAGTGGTGCGCATTATGATTACCGGCCTGGTGCGGCTGGGGATCCTGAAAGGCGAGATTGACGAGCTTATCGCCAACAACGCCCACCGCCCGTACTTTATGCATGGCCTGAGCCACTGGCTGGGTCTGGATGTGCACGATGTCGGTAATTACGACACCGACCGTTCGCGCGTCCTGGAGCCGGGAATGGTGCTGACCGTCGAGCCGGGACTGTATATCGCCACCGATGCCGACGTGCCGGCGCAGTATCGCGGCATCGGCATCCGTATTGAAGATGACATCGTGATTACCGAAGACGGTAACGAAAATCTCACTGCCGGCGTGGTGAAGAAGGCGGATGAGATCGAGGCGCTGATGGCGGCGGCGCGCCAGTCATGAGCGTGCTGATCGTCGGCGGCGGGATGACCGGGGCGACGCTCGCGCTGGCCATCTCCCGTTTGACCGGCGGCGCGCTGCCGGTCCACCTCATTGAAGCGCAGGATCCGCATTCGTCACGCCACCCTGGCTTTGACGACCGGGCGATCGCCCTGGCTGCGGGCACCTGCCAGCAGCTGGCGCGTATCGGTATCTGGCAACGCCTCGCCGAACGCGCGACGCCCATCCAGCGAGTACACGTCAGCGACCGCGGTCATGCCGGGTTTGTGAATCTGGCGGCCGCGGATTATGGCCTGTCGGCGCTGGGCCAGGTGGTTGAACTCCACGATGTCGGCCAGCGGCTGTTTGGTCTGCTGCGCGAGGCGCCGGGCGTCACGCTGCACTGTCCGGCGAAAGTGGAAGCGGTCAGTCGCAGCCAGGAGAGCGTCAGCCTTACGCTTGAGGGCGGCGAAATCATTAACGGTAAGCTGCTGGTGGCGGCGGACGGTTCCCGTTCGGCACTGGGCGCCCGCTGCGGCATCAGCTGGCAGCAGCAGCCGTATGAGCAGATAGCGATCATTGCTAACGTCAGCACCGCGTTGCCCCACGAAGGTCGCGCCTTCGAGCGCTTTACCGAGCATGGCCCGCTGGCGATGCTGCCGATGTCGCAAGGGCGCTGCTCGCTGGTGTGGTGTCATCCGCAGTCGCGCCGCGATGAGGTGCAGAGCTGGTCTGACGAACGCTTTTGTCAGGAGCTGCAGCAGGCATTCGGCTGGCGGCTGGGGCGTATTACCCACGCCGGGAAGCGCAGCGTCTATCCGCTGGCCCTCACCACCGCCAGCCGCGCGGTGTCGCACCGCCTGGCGCTGGTCGGCAACGCGGCGCAGACGCTGCACCCGATCGCCGGGCAGGGCTTTAATCTCGGCCTGCGCGATGTGATGAGCCTGGCGGAATTACTCGCTGACGCCCATCTCAGCGGCGAAGATGTCGGTCATTATCCACTGCTGTGCCGCTATCAGGCGCGCAGGGCAGGGGATAAAGCCGCCACCATCGGCGTGACCGATGGGCTGGTGCATCTGTTTGCCAACCGTTGGGCGCCGCTGGTGGCGGGGCGCAACGTCGGTCTGATGGCGATGGAATTATTTACCCCGGCGCGCGATGCGCTGGCGCAGCGTACCCTCGGTTGGGTTCCCCGTTAAGGAGTAGAACGTGAAAAGTGTTGATGTTGCCATTGTTGGCGGTGGAATGGTGGGGCTGGCGGTAGCCTGCGGTCTACAGGGTAGCGGCCTGCGCGTCGCAGTGCTGGAGAAAGCAGAGCCGCGACCGCTGGCCGCCGATGCGCCGCCGGCGCTGCGCGTTTCGGCAATTAATGCCGCCAGCGAAAAGCTGCTGACAAAGCTGGACGTCTGGCGCGAGATCGTCGCCCAGAGGGCCAGCTGCTATCACGGTATGGAAGTGTGGGATAAAGACAGCTTTGGCCACATTAGCTTCGATGACCAGAGCATGGGCTTTAGCCACCTTGGCTATATTATCGAAAATGCCGTAGTGCATCATGCATTGTGGCAGAAGGCGCAGCGTTGCGCTGACGTTACCCTGCTGGCTCCGGCGGAACTTCAGCAGGTGGCGTGGGGCGAGAATGAAGCCTTTCTCAGCCTGCAGGACGGCAGCATGCTGACCGCGCGGCTGGTGATCGGCGCCGATGGTGCCAATTCATGGCTGCGCAATAAAGCCGATATTCCGCTGACCTTCTGGGATTACCATCATCATGCGCTGGTGGCGACCATCCGTACCGCTGAGCCGCATCAGGCGGTGGCCCGCCAGGCGTTCCATGGCGACGGGATCCTCGCCTTCCTGCCGCTCAGCGATCCGCACCTGTGCTCGATCGTCTGGTCGCTATCGCCGGGGGAAGCGCAGCGGATGCAGCAGGCTGATGAAACCACCTTCAACCAGGCGCTGAATATCGCGTTCGATAATCGCCTTGGCCTCTGCCAGCTGGCAAGTGAACGTGAAGTTTTCCCGCTGACCGGCCGCTATGCCCGTCAGTTTGCCGCCCACCGACTGGCGCTGGTCGGCGATGCCGCGCATACCATCCATCCGCTGGCCGGGCAGGGGGTCAACCTCGGTTTTATGGATGCCGCCGAGCTTATTGACGAGCTGAAGCGCCTGCACGCTCAGGGCAAAGATATCGGCCAGCATCTTTATCTGCGCCGCTACGAGCGCAGCCGCAAGCACAGCGCGGCGCTGATGCTGGCGGGCATGCAGGGCTTCCGCGAAATGTTCTCCGGGAGCCATCCGGCGAAGAAATTTCTTCGCGATGTGGGACTCAAACTGGCCGATACGCTGCCGGGCGTGAAACCGCAGCTGATTCGCCAGGCGATGGGCCTCAACGATCTGCCTGCCTGGTTACGTTAACCGCGTCACACTTCTTTCACCCGGCCTGGGCGCCGGGTTTTCCCCCTCATTTGAAATATTCTAATTTCACCTCTTTTTTCGCATTAGATTTATTAATGCGTCCTTTTTTTTGTTAAAGAAATTAGAGCCGTAAAATCGCATAAAACACCATCATTACCTAATTGTCGCGCCGTTAATGTTAATTTTATGTGGCGTAAATCGCTTTTTTCCAGTCAATAACTCTGTAGGCTTTTCGGCGGATTTTAGCCATAAGCTAATGTGATGCCCTGAATGAGCTTATGGTTTAGCGCCGGGTTCGGTGGTAAGTTCAGGCCAAAGAGAACGTTTGCGTCGGCGTCCGTCAGCGATGCCGACGCCGAATTTCGTGGCGCAAAATCGCCGACAATTTCGTGGCTGGTTCCGTTTTATTCGATGAGGAAAAGATGGCTCAACAGACTCCGTTGTATGAACAACACACGCTGTGCGGCGCGCGCATGGTGGATTTCCATGGCTGGATGATGCCGCTGCATTATGGGTCCCAGATTGATGAGCACCATGCGGTGCGCGGCGATGCAGGGATGTTCGATGTGTCGCATATGACCATCGTCGATTTCCACGGCAGCCGGATCCGCGAGTTCTTGCGCTATTTGCTGGCCAACGATGTGGCGAAGCTCACCACCCCGGGCAAAGCGCTCTACACCGGCATGCTGACCGCCTCTGCCGGCGTCATCGACGACCTGATTGTCTATTTCCTTTCTGAAGATTATTTCCGCCTCGTTGTTAACTCCGCTACCCGCGAAAAAGACCTCGCCTGGATCTCCGAACAAGCTGAACCTTACGGCCTTGAAATTACCGTTCGCGACGATCTGTCGCTTATCGCGGTCCAGGGCCCCCAGGCGAAAGCGAAGGCGGCGACGCTGTTTACCGACGCTCAGCGTCAGGCCGTGGAAGGCATGAAGCCGTTCTTCGGCGTGCAGGCCGGCGACCTGTTTATCGCCACCACCGGCTATACCGGCGAAGCGGGTTATGAAATTGCGATGCCGAACGAGCAGGCGGCTGATTTCTGGCGCGGTCTGCTGGACGCTGGCGTTAAGCCGTGCGGTCTTGGCGCGCGCGACACCCTGCGCCTGGAGGCTGGGATGAACCTGTACGGCCAGGAGATGGACGAAGGCGTTTCCCCGCTGGCGGCGAACATGGGCTGGACTATCGCCTGGGAGCCCGCCGATCGTAACTTCATCGGCCGCGAAGCGCTGGAGATGCAGCGTGAAAAAGGCACCGAGCAGCTGGTTGGCCTGGTGATGACCGAGAAAGGCGTCCTGCGCGGTGGTCTGCCGGTCCGTTTTACCGATAGCGACGGTAATCAAAAAGAAGGCATTATCACCAGCGGCACCTTCTCACCGACGCTGGGCTACAGCATCGCGCTGGCTCGCGTGCCGGCCGGGATTGGCGACACCGCGGTGGTGCAAATCCGTAACCGTGAAATGCCGGTTAAAGTGACTAAACCTGGTTTTGTACGCAATGGCAAAGCCATTGTGTGATTTCCCTTTTTTGGAGATGAATTGATGAGCAACGTACCAGCAGAACTGAAATACAGCAAAGAACACGAGTGGCTGCGTAAAGAAGCGGACGGTACCTATACCGTTGGGATCACCGAGCACGCGCAGGAGCTGCTTGGCGATATGGTTTTCGTTGACCTGCCGGAAGTGGGCGCCACCGTTGAAGCGGGCGCCGATTGCGCGGTTGCCGAATCCGTGAAGGCGGCCTCCGATATCTACGCGCCGATTAGCGGTGAAATCGTTGCCGTCAACGAAGAGCTGAACGACTCTCCGGAACTGGTCAACAGCGACCCGTATACCGACGGCTGGATCTTCAAGATCAAAGCCAGCGACGAAGCGCAGGTTGCCGCGCTGCTGGATGCCGCCGCGTATGAAGCTTTACTGGAAGACGAATAAATACGCTTCATCCTTCACGCTGCAGGGGCGTTGGCTTCCTGGCTCCCCCCGGTCACTTACTTTTGTAAGCTCCCGGGGAGTCGCTGTGTCGCCGCCTTCCTGCAACGCGAATGATTTTGCGTATTCTGGCCCGGTAAGCATCAGCGCTTGCCGGGCAAACCAGTCAGACAACCACGATTCACCGCACGTTTCAGGAACCATCGCTCATGACTCAGACTTTAAGTCAGCTTGAAAACCGCGACGCCTTTATTGAACGTCACATTGGCCCGGACGCTCAGCAGCAGCAAGAGATGCTGAAGACCGTCGGCGCGGATTCGCTTAACGCCCTGATCGGCCAGATTGTGCCGCAGGATATCCAGCTGGCGACCCCACCGCAGGTGGGCGACGCGACTACCGAATTCGCCGCGCTGGCGGAGCTGAAGGCGATTGCCGGTCGCAACAAGCGCTTCAAGTCTTACATCGGCATGGGCTATACCGCCGTGCAGCTGCCGCCGGTCATTCAGCGCAACATGCTGGAAAACCCGGGCTGGTATACCGCCTATACCCCTTACCAGCCGGAAGTATCCCAGGGCCGTCTGGAGTCGCTGCTCAACTTCCAGCAGGTCACTCTGGATCTGACCGGGTTGGATATCGCTTCCGCTTCGCTGCTCGATGAAGCCACCGCCGCCGCCGAAGCGATGGCGATGGCCAAACGCGTCAGTAAACTGAAGAGCGCCAACCGCTTCTTCGTTGCCGCCGACGTCCATCCGCAAACCCTGGACGTGGTGCGCACCCGCGCGGAAACCTTCGGCTTCGAGGTGATCGTCGATGACGCCGACAAAGTGCTCGATCACCAGGATGTCTTCGGCGTGCTGCTGCAGCAGGTGGGCACCACCGGCGAAATCCACGATTACAGCAAACTGATCGCCGAGCTGAAAGCGCGCAAAGTGATTGTCAGTGTCGCTGCCGACTTTATGGCGCTGGTGCTGCTGACGGCGCCGGGCAAGCAGGGCGCCGATATCGTTTTCGGTTCCGCCCAACGCTTCGGCGTGCCGATGGGCTACGGCGGCCCGCACGCGGCCTTCTTCGCGGCGAAAGATGAATTCAAACGCTCCATGCCGGGCCGGATTATCGGCGTATCGAAAGATGCGGCGGGGAATACCGCGCTGCGCATGGCGATGCAGACTCGCGAGCAGCACATCCGCCGTGAGAAAGCGAACTCCAACATTTGTACCTCGCAGGTGCTGCTGGCCAACATCGCCAGCCTGTACGCGGTATTCCACGGCCCGGCGGGTCTGAAACGTATCGCTGGCCGCATTCATCGTCTGACCGACATTCTGGCCGACGGCCTGCAGAAGAAAGGGCTGAAGCTGCGCCATGCCCACTACTTCGACACCCTGTGCGTCGAAGTGGCGGATAAAGCCGCGGTGCTGGCGCGTGCCGAAGCCCTGCAGATTAACCTGCGCAGCGATATTCACGGCGCGGTGGGCATTACGCTCGATGAAGCGACCACCCGCGAAGATGTGCTGAACCTGTTCCGCGCCATCGTCGGCGACGATCACGGTCTGGATATCGATACCCTGGATAAAGACGTGGCGCTGGATAGCCGTTCGATCCCGGCGGCGATGCTGCGCGACGATGCGATCCTCACCCATCCGGTGTTTAACCGCTACCATAGCGAAACCGAGATGATGCGCTACATGCACGCCCTGGAGCGTAAAGATCTGGCGCTGAACCAGGCGATGATCCCGCTGGGCTCCTGCACCATGAAACTGAACGCCGCGGCGGAGATGATCCCGATCACCTGGCCGGAATTCGCCGAGCTGCACCCGTTCTGCCCGGTCG
Organism: Klebsiella sp. HMSC16A12; assembly: GCF_001808265.1. NCBI lineage: Bacteria > Pseudomonadati > Pseudomonadota > Gammaproteobacteria > Enterobacterales > Enterobacteriaceae > Klebsiella > Klebsiella sp. HMSC16A12. The sequence continues at coordinate 139,840 of NZ_KV792625.1, read as the reverse complement.
AGCAGGCGGAAGGGTATCAGCAGATGATCGCCCAGCTTTCCGACTGGCTGGTGAAACTGACCGGCTATGACGCCGTCTGCATGCAGCCGAACTCCGGCGCGCAGGGTGAATATGCTGGCCTGCTGGCGATTCGCCATTATCACGAGAGCCGCAACGAAGGCCATCGCGATATCTGCCTGATCCCTAGCTCCGCGCACGGCACCAACCCGGCTTCCGCGCAGATGGCGGGTATGCAGGTAGTGGTCGTTGCCTGTGATAAAAACGGCAACATCGATCTCGCCGATCTGCGTGAAAAAGCAGAGCAGGCGGGGGCGAATCTCTCCTGCATCATGGTCACCTATCCGTCGACCCACGGCGTGTATGAAGAGACCATCCGTGAAGTGTGCGAGATAGTGCATCAGTTCGGCGGCCAGGTTTACCTCGATGGCGCCAACATGAACGCCCAGGTCGGGATCACCTCTCCGGGCTTTATCGGCGCTGACGTTTCGCACCTCAACCTGCATAAAACGTTCTGCATTCCGCACGGCGGCGGCGGCCCGGGCATGGGCCCAATCGGCGTGAAAGCGCACCTGGCGCCGTTCGTGCCGGGCCACAGCGTGGTACAGATTGAAGGTATGCTGACCCGCCAGGGCGCGGTTTCCGCCGCGCCGTTCGGCAGCGCGTCCATTCTACCGATCAGCTGGATGTATATCCGCATGATGGGTGCGGAAGGGCTGAAGCAGGCGAGCCAGAACGCGATCCTTAACGCCAACTACATCGCTACCCGACTGAAAGACGCCTACCCGGTGCTCTACACCGGTCGCGATGGTCGCGTAGCGCACGAATGCATTCTCGATATTCGTCCGCTGAAAGAAGAGACCGGCATTAGCGAGCTGGATATCGCCAAGCGCCTGATCGACTTTGGCTTCCATGCCCCGACCATGTCTTTCCCGGTAGCGGGAACGCTGATGGTTGAGCCGACGGAATCGGAAAGCAAGGTCGAGCTGGACCGCTTTATCGACGCGATGCTGGCGATCCGCGCGGAAATCGACCGCGTCAAAGCCGGCGAATGGCCGTTGGAGGATAACCCTCTGGTGAACGCGCCGCACACCCAGGGCGAGCTGGTGGGCGAGTGGAACCATCCGTACAGCCGTGAGCTGGCGGTATTCCCGGCAGGGTTGCACAACAAGTACTGGCCGACGGTGAAACGTCTGGATGATGTCTACGGCGACCGCAACCTGTTCTGCTCCTGCGTGCCGATGAGCGAATACCAGTAAGTTTGCGTTTTAGCTAAACTTTTAAAGGCGCTGCGGCGCCTTTATTTTTTTGGAGGGAAGGTATGGGAATAGCTCTTATTAGCGGCGCGAGCCGCGGCATAGGCCGGGCGACGGCGCTGCTGTTGGCGCAGGAAGGATATACCGTGGCGGTCAATTACCATCACAACATTAACGCCGCCACCGAGGTGGTGAATACCATTGTGGCGTCTGGCGGCAAAGCCACGGCGCTGCGGGCGGACATCAGCGATGAAGCGCAGGTGATGGCGATGTTTGAGGCGATCGACCGCATGGGCGAGCCGCTGACGGCGCTGGTCAACAACGCCGGGATCCTGTTTACCCAGTGTACGGTGGAGAGCCTGAGCGCCGAGCGTATTAACCGCGTGCTGGCCACCAACGTCACCGGTTATTTCCTCTGCTGTCGCGAGGCGGTAAAGCGCATGTCACATCGACATGGCGGTAAGGGCGGGGCGATAGTTAACGTGTCGTCGGCGGCGTCGCGCCTTGGCGCGCCGGGGGAGTACGTTGACTATGCCGCGTCGAAAGGGGCGGTAGATACCCTGACTACCGGGCTGGCGCTGGAGGTGGCGGCGCAGGGGATCCGGGTGAACGGCGTGCGTCCGGGGCTGATTTATACCGAGATGCACGCCTCCGGCGGTGAACCGGGACGCGTGGATCGAGTGAAAGGTTCGCTACCGATGCAGCGCGGCGGCCAGCCGGAAGAGGTCGCTCAGGCCATTGCCTGGCTGCTGAGCGACAAAGCGTCGTATGTGACGGGTAGCTTCCTTGAACTGGCGGGCGGGAAATAACCCGTAGATGTCTATTGCCCGGCGGCGCTGCGCTTGCCGGGCCTACGGGGTCAAAGCCGAATGGTAGGCCGGGTGGCGGATACGCCTTACCCGGCATAAAAACCGCTAAAGCCCGACGGTCTACCAGGAGGCCAGCCACAGCCGCAGGCGCATTCCCCAACTGCTGGTCCAGCCGGTGGTGACCGACTTCACCTCGCCTTGAGAAATGACCACCAGCGTTGGCGTTACCTGGATGTCCCACTGCCGCGCCAGCTGGCCGCTCGGATCATTCACCGTCGGCAGCGTCATTTTCTTCCTGGTCAGCCACTTCTCCAGCGTGACGTTATCGCCGGAACGCAGGGCTACCGTCAGCACATTGCCGCTGTCCGCGGCAAGCGATGCCACCGACGGCGTGGTATAGCGACAAACTCCGCACCAGGTCGCCCAGACGTACAGCAGCAGCGGCTTTTGCTGGCTTATGGCATGCAGATCCAGCGTCCTGCCGTCGAGTGTCTGCAGCGATGTGGCGCTGACGTTTTGCGGCAGCGCGGGCTGGCGAAAATAATCCACCGCCAGGCTCACCGCCGCGCCAATCAGCAGCCACACCGCCAGCTCGCGCAGCCAGCGCCTGATTTTACTGGCCACGGGCTTTCGCCAGCTGCTCTTTCACCAGCCCCTCCAGGTCTTCAGCAGGGATCGCGCCGGCCACCATCTGATCGCCGATGATCGTTGCCGGGGTGCCCTGAATATTCAGCACCTGCGACAAAATCAGGTTCATCTTCAGCGAATCCATGGTCTTGTCATCGATATTTACGCTATCGGTAGCGGTTTTCTTCTGCGCGGCGGCGATACTGGCGTCATCGTGATAGCCTTTTTTCGCCATCAGCCGCTGATGCAGCGCCCAGAATTTATCGGGCTGCTGACGCCAGGTGGAGAGCGCGGCTTTAGCGGCATTCACCGAACTCTGCCCTTTAAACGGCAGCAGCTTAACGATGAGCTGGATGTCCGGGTTATCGTGGACGATTTTTTCCAGCAGCGGATCAAACTGTTTGCAGTAAGGACAGTTGTAATCGGTAAACGAGACGATTGTGAGTTTTGGCTCTTTCGCGCCGGTGCGCGGGCTATTTGGATCGTTAAACAGCAGCTGGGCTAACTGGTCATTACCGTTCGATTGTGGTTCTTCCGCCGGGGCGGCGAAGCTGATGGCCGATACGCACAGCAGTAATAAGGCTGTGATAGTTCTCATGTTATTTTCCTTTAGCGGCGGACAGGGTGGCGAGAAGGTGTTCGCGGTCTAACAGCGCAGGCAGAATCTGTCCCTGCGGCAATTCCGGTCCGTAAATCTGGTTAAACGGCACCGCGGCGCTGCCGCGTGCGGTTAAAAACTGGCTAATGTCAGCGGAGGGGCGGCTCCAGTCGCCGCGCAGGGCGACTACGTCTGGCGCTAACAGCGCCTGCTGGACGTCGTCGCGCAGCAGCACGTTGTATTTGTTGGCTTTACAGGTCACGCACCAGTCGGCGGTGACATCAATAAATACCCGCTTATGCTCCGCCAGGGCGCTGGCGATAGCCTGCTCGCTGAGCGGCTGCCAGTTAACCCGGTCCCGGCGCGGGCCCTGGCCGTCCTGTTGGGCGACAAAGGCGACGGCGCCCGCCACCACGATGGCCAGGGCGCCCGCGCGCAGCGCCGTCCGCCAGCGGTAGCGCCAGGCGGTGGCCACTAGCAGGGCGATGGCCAGAATCACCAGCAGGGTAAGCACCGGCGTACGGCCGATGTGGATCGTCAGCAGGCTGACCAGCCATAGCGCTGAACCAAGCATCATTAGCCCCAGCACCACGCGCAGATGATTCATCCAGCGGCCCGGGCGCGGTAGACGTTGCGCCAGACCCGGCCAGGCAACGATCAGCAGCCACGGCAGGCTCATGCCGATCCCCATGGCGAAGAAAATGCCCCACAGCAGCGGCAGGGGCGCCACCAGCGCCACCGACACGGCGGTACCGAGGAATGGCGCGGTACAGGGCGTCGCCAGCAGGGTGGCGAAGGCGCCCTGCCAGAAATGGCCCATTAAGCCGTTGCCGCCCCTGGTGGCGAGGAAAGTGCTGGCGCTGGAGGAGAGGCGGATTTCGAACAGCCCCAATAAACTGGCGCTGAACAGCACCATCACCAGCGCCATCGCGCCGATAAACCACGGGTTCTGGAACTGGATGCCCCAGCCGAGCGCCTGATTCCCCAGGCGTAGCGCGGTCATCATCAGCGCCAGCGCCAGGAACGAGACGACGATCCCGCACACCGAGGCGAGGAACTGCCGCCGCACCGCGCCGCGTTCGCGACCTTCGGTTTGCACCAGCGAGCCGAGCTTCATCGCCAGCACCGGCAGCACGCAGGGCATGACGTTGAGAATAAGCCCGCCGGCCAGCGCCATCAGCAGCACCCAGCCTAACGCCAGCCCCGGCGCGGCGCTGCCGGCGGCGACGGCGATTTGGCTTTCCTGCGCCTGACCGCTATCCGCCAGCACCAGCGACAAGGTTTTACCGCGCAGATCCGGCGCCGCTTCGCCCCAGCTGTCGGTGACCGGTACGGTGGCGGTCAACGTAGCGCCGCGGGTGGTAAAGTTCGGTTTGCCGAAATCGACATCCTCCATGTTGTCGATAAACAGTGCTGGCTGCTGCCAGCCGGCATCGCGGCGGGCGGTCACCGTCAGTTTGCCGCTGACGTAGCTGGCGGTCAGCTGCGAAGTCAGGCCATCGCGCAACGGCAGCGTGCCCATCGCGCGGGTAAAATCATAATTAAATCGCTCCCCCGCCGGAGTCGTCATATCCAGCGAAAAGGGATAGTCAGTGAGAATACAGACATTGCTGCAGGTAGAGAGCGTCAGGACGCCGCTAAGCGTCGGCGGTATCTTCCCGTGCAGGGTCATCGGGAAGCTGACGTCGCCGTGGTACCCCTGAGTGGAAATGCCCGCGACGTCGAAGCGCTGCGGCGTCGGCCAGCGCCAGCTCACCTCCAGCGGCGTGTGCCAGGCGATAGCCGGCGCGATGCCGCCTTCCCCTGGCGAGCGCCAGTAGGTTTTCCAGCCCTTTTCCAGCGCTACGTCTAAAAGCAGGCGAGTGTCGCCATTGCTCTCGGTTTGCGCCCGCAGGCGGACGCTGGCGTGTTGATTGTCGGCGGCGCGCAGCCAGCCGCTGTCGGCGGCCTGGCTGACGGGCAGCCATAGCCAAAGCAGGCAGACCAGTAGTCGCCTGAATACCATATACATAAGTTTGCTCCGTAAGTGATGAATTAACCTGAACTGTCAGGAGAATCAATCACTCACGGAAGACGCATAATCGCAGATGCACCCGCAATCGGGGTGAGGAGATAACGCGGGGAGGCCACTGGCGTTCGATACGCGGCGGGATCGCCGCCAGCACCGCCAGCAGCAGGGTGATAGCCAACAGCGCCCCTTCAAACAGCATCGGCGGAACGGCCATCAGCGACTTGGCGCTGAGCTCGCACGGCGTGACCGGCGCCTCGGCCTGATCCTGGTTTTGCTGTAGCGACGGGCTGTCGGCGGTGAGGTTCATGACCAGCGCGTGCATCCCGGCCATCCGTTGAGCGGTGCAGGTTAGCACCACCAGACAGGCCAGGAGGACAAAAAGAATGGCTTTGCGTTGTCGCTTAATCATGATTGCCTCAAATATTCACGAGGCTTATCTTAACGGGCGAACGGGTTTTGGCAATGGTAAAGCTGTAAAGAAGTGTCTGGCGGATAAGCAATTAGCCCTCCCCCGGCCGGGAGAGGGCGGTTAGTTACAGGTTCTCACCGTTGCTGGCGATGACCTCTTTGTACCAGTTAAAGCTCTTCTTGCGCGAGCGGGACATATCGCCGGTGCCATCGTCGTGTTTGTTGACGTAGATGAAGCCGTAGCGTTTGCTGTACTGCCCGGTGGTGAAGGAGACGCAGTCGATGCAGCCCCATGGGGTATAGCCCAGCAGATCGACGCCGTCATAAGTGACCGCTTTGATCATCTCTTCGATGTGGGCGCGCAGGTAGTCGATGCGGTAGTCATCGTTGATGCTGCCGTCAGCTTCTACTTTGTCGTAGGCGCCAAAGCCGTTTTCCACGATAAACAGCGGCTTCTGATAACGCTCATACAGTTCACACAGAGAATAGCGCAGGCCGACCGGGTCAATCTGCCAGCCCCAGTCGGAAGCTTTGACGTGCGGGTTCGGCACGCTGCCTTCGAAACCGGAAATGGCGTCGCCAGTGCCGCCCTCAGCTTTCACCGCGTTGGTCATGTAGTAGCTGAAGCCGAGATAGGCGCAGGTACCTTCGCGCAGGATCTGCGCGTCGCCGTCTTCCATCCTGATGTTGAAGCCGCGGCGTTCCCATTCATTCAACACATAGCTCGGGTAGTAACCGCGCAGCTGGACGTCGGTAAAGACGTAGCGCTCGCGCATCGACTCCTGGGCGAACATGACATCTTCCGGTTTGCAGGAGTAAGGGTAGAGGGCGACCATCGCCAGCATGCAGCCGACCTGCATGTCCGGGTTGATGCGCCGCGCCGCTTTCACCGCCAGCGCGCTGGCCACGAACTGGTGGTGCAGCACCTGGTACATGGTCTCTTCCGGATTGTCATGCTCGGTATAGACCACCCCGGAGCAGCAGTAGCCGAACAGCGGCGCGCGCCAGTTGCGCTGGTTGTTGATCTCGTTAAAGGTCATCCAGTATTTCACTTTGTGCTTATAGCGCTCGAAGACCACTTCGGCGAAGCGTACAAAGAAATCGACCACTTTGCGGTTGGTCCAGCCGCCGTACTGCTGCACCAGGTGCAGGGGCATCTCGAAGTGGGAGAGGGTGATCACCGGTTCGATGTTGTATTTCAGCAGCTCGTCGAACATGTCGTCGTAGAACTTCAGCCCCTCTTCATTCGGCTGGGTTTCGTCACCCTGCGGGAAGATGCGGGTCCAGGCGATAGAGGTGCGGAAGCATTTGAAGCCCATCTCGGCGAACAGTTTGATGTCTTCTTTGTAGCGACCGTAGAAGTCGACGGCTTCGTGGTTCGGGTAGTATTTTCCCGCTTCGACCTGGTGGGTGATTTCGCGCGGCACGCCGTGCGCCCCGCCGGTCAACACATCGCAGATGCTGGGGCCTTTGCCGCCCTGATCCCAGCCGCCTTCAACCTGATGCGCGGCGACCGCGCCGCCCCATAAAAAATCTTTCGGAAGGGTTAATTTTTTCATCCTGGCTAATCTCTCTAATAACTATTGTTCTCGAGTCTAGCAAAGTGAAAGTGAATGTCACGATATAACAAATTCCGCCAAAGGTAATATGTTACATCAAAAAAACAGGCTGTTATTTTTAGCTGATTTTGCTCGCTAATTTACGTCCGAGGGATTCGAGAATATAGATCACTGGAATTTGCGTTGTAATATCGTAGACGCCGCCAATGCGCGTCTGCGGCACGTGCCAGGAGAGATTGAAATCAGCCAGTTTGGCCAGCCGCGAATGCTCATGGCTGGTAATCGACATCACCTTGCAATGATGCAGGCTGAACTGGCTGGCAAAGCGCAGGATCTCTTCCGTCTCGCCAGAGACGGAAAGCACGATCGCCAGCGCGTTGCGGGCCATATCGTTGGTTACCGGAAAATAGGGGTCGTCAATATGGTTGCTGAATTTACCGACGTTGGAGAAGAAGCGTGCGCCATATTTCGCCAGCGCGCCGGAGGTGCCGGCGCCGACAAAAATAATACGTTCGGAGGCGAGAATAATATCGACGGCCTGCTCGAGTAATTCATCGAACTCGTCATTATTGACGCTTTTAAAAAAGCTCATTATTTCGCTGGCGCCGATATTTGCCTGTTGAGGCTCATTCTGCTCGAGATATAATTTAAAGCGCACGCGAAATTCAGAGTAGCCCTCGCACTGCAGTTTGCGGCAGAAGCGTAACACGGTAGTCGTGGAGACCCCGGCGGCCTCGGCCAGTTCGCGGATGGTCATGTACATCACTTTGTCACGATTTTTAATGACGTAGTGGTAGACCATCATCTCAAGATTATTGAGACTGGCGACAGCGGCGTGGGAGAACATACTCACAGGGCGAACTCACAATTCATAATGACCAGGACGGAATTATATCATGCAGGCCAATGACATTACCTTTTTTCAGCGTTTTCAGGACGACATCCTCGCCGGGCGCAAAACCATCACCATTCGCGATGCAGCGGAGTCGCACTTTAAGCCCGGCGATGTGCTGCGCGTTGGGCGCTATGAAGATGACGGCTATTTTTGCACCATCGCCGTGACCGCGACCTCGACGGTGACGCTCGATACGCTGACCGAACAGCATGCGCAACAGGAGAATATGACTCTCGGGCAGCTGCGGCAGGTCATCAGCGACATCTATCCTGGCGAGAGCCAGTTTTATGTCATTGAATTCAAAACGCTTTAAGATAATCAGGAACAGCTGTGAGTTGAAATAAAAATGTAACTTTTTGATTTTAATGTATTTACAAATATACATCGTTTTATTTTAGCTAACAGGTGTTCACTGGAATCATTCTCAGTTACCCTAAGTGGGCAATGAAAGCGTTCTTGTTTTCACGGAGTCCAGTATGGTTCGCAAACCATTAATCACTCAGGGATATTCTCTGGCAGAGGAAGTTGCCAACAGCATCAGCCACGGGATCGGGCTGGTGTTCGGTATCGTCGGCCTTGTGTTGCTGCTGGTGCAGGCGGCGGATACAAACGCCAGCGCGACGGCGATCGCCAGCTACAGCCTGTACGGCGGCAGCATGATTATGCTGTTCCTCGCTTCCACGCTCTATCACGCGATCCCGCATCAGCGGGCGAAACAGTGGCTGAAGAAATTCGACCACTGCGCTATCTACCTGTTGATTGCCGGGACCTACACGCCGTTTTTGCTGGTGGGATTGAATTCACCGCTGGCGAAGGGGCTGATGATCGTCATCTGGAGCCTGGCGCTGCTGGGGATCCTGTTTAAGCTGACCATCGCGCACCGCTTTAAAATTTTGTCGCTGGTGACCTATCTGACCATGGGCTGGCTGTCGCTTATCGTGGTCTATCAGCTGGCGGTGAAGCTGGCGGTGGGCGGGGTAACGCTGCTGGCGGTTGGCGGGGTGGTGTACTCGCTGGGGGTCATCTTCTACGTCTGCAAACGTATTCCTTATAACCACGCTATCTGGCACGGCTTCGTGCTCGGCGGCAGCGTGTGTCACTTCCTGGCGATTTATCTTTACATCGGCCAGTCCTGATAAACATCCCACGGTGGCGCTGCGCTTACCGTGGCTACAATACTCTACGGCCTGGAAATTCCACGGTGGCGCTGCGCTTACCGTGGCTACAAAATACTGCGGCCGGGTAGCCCGGCTAAGGCGCAAGCGCCGCAAGCCGGGAACTTTTCCTTAATTTTCTTCCAGCGAATACGGCAATGGTTTGATGCTCAGGCTGCCGGCATCGTCGCGTACACGGAACACGCTGTCCGGTTCCATGTCGTTATTCATCACTACCTGGACCATCAGGCTTCCGTCATCCAGCTGTACGGCTGCCAGCACCGTACCGGTGCGGCGCCAGTTGTCGCCCATCTTCAGCTCCAGGTCTTCCCCGGCTTCCGGCACCCGGCTGGCGGTCCCTGACAGCGTCCACAGCGCGCGCTTATTGGCGCCGCGGAATTTCGCCCTCGCGACCATTTCCTGGCCGGTGTAGCAGCCTTTTTTGAAGCTGATGCCGCCCAGCGCCTGCAGGTTGGTGGCCTGCGGAATGAACTGCCCGCTGTTGGCGCTGTCGATAACCGGCAGACCGGCTTCAATATTCAGCGCCAGCCACTGTTGGCTGTTGTTAAACTGCGCTTCGCCGCGCAACGCGTCGGTGACGCGGTTGGCGGTGTCGACATCGGTCACCAGCAGGAAGCGCTCGCCCGGGTGTTCAAACCACAGCAGGCTGGTGGCGCCTTCGCTGACCACCGGGGTGGCAGCGTCGGGCAAGGCGGCGAACAGCGGCGCCAGCGCGGCGCGCGCCTGGAAGCCGGCTACTCCCAGCAGAACCAGATCGTCGTTGGCGGCGATGGTGACTTTGGAGAAGACGGCATATTTTTTCAGCTCGGTCAGCTGCGCGTCGCGCAGGCTGCGGCGCTCAATCCACGCGAAGCCGCCCTCGCGACGGAATACGCGCAGGTTGCTCCACATCTTGCCTTTGGCATCACAGTGGGCGGCAAGCAGATGCTGGGCATCGGTGAGATGACTCACATCGGCGGTAATCTGCCCCTGCAGATATTTTTCGCTGTCCGGCCCGCTAATTGTCGCCAGCGCCCAGTCATCCAGGGTCATCAGCGTTAACGGCAGACGAGCGGAAGAGGAAGGCTGACGCGGAGGAAAAGGTGTAAAAGCCATAGTCATATCCTGAATCGCTTAACGCAGTGTGTGTGACCAATGGTAAAAGAGCTATAGTGCATTGCAAGTGCTTTCAACAGGCCATTTGTGCGCTGGCGTGAGACAGCCGCCTGACGCAGGGAATCAATAAACCCATCATTATTTTAAGGTTTTTATGGAAGGATGCTCGCATTCAGCGATATTCCTGTAAAGTTACGGCAGAAAACGGGTTAAACTAACCTATATTTTGCTGCTGGAAGGTCAACATGGACATTAACAATAAAGCACGTATCCACTGGGCATGCCGCCGCGGGATGCGCGAACTCGACATCTCCATCATGCCGTTCTTTGAGTATGAGTACGATACCCTCAGCGACGCTGACAAACAGCTGTTCATTCGCCTGCTGGAAAATGACGATCCGGATCTGTTCAACTGGCTGATGAACCACGGCAAACCGGCCGATGCGGAGCTGCAGCGGATGGTAACCTTAATTCAGACACGGAATCGGGAACGTGGTCCTGTGGCAATCTGATCTCCGTATCTCCTGGCGCGCGCAGTGGTTTTCCCTGCTGCTTCACGGCGTGGTGGCGGCCCTGGTGCTGTTGGTTCCCTGGCCGCTGAGCTATACCCCGATCTGGCTGCTGCTGCTGTCGCTGGTGGTCTTCGACTGCGTGCGCAGCCAGCGGCGGATCCATGCCCGTCGCGGGGAGATAAAACTGCTCACCGATTCCCGTCTTCGCTGGCAAAACGCCGAATGGGAGATCCTCGGGACGCCGTGGGTTATCAATAGCGGTATGCTGCTGCGTTTGCGCCATGTCGATACCCGGCGCGGACAGCATCTTTGGCTGGCGGCGGACAGCATGGACGCCGGAGAGTGGCGCGATCTGCGCCGGCTGGTGCTGCAAAAACCGGCGCAGGAGTAAGCCGCGTCAGGAAAAGTGTTCGGCCATTTCGCCGAGGATCTGCTCGCACCAGCTCTGGATGCGCTCGTCGCTCAGGTCGTACTGGTTGGTTTCATCCAGCGCCAGGCCAACGAACAGTTGGCCATCGGCGATCACCGGTTTCGGGCTGGTGAACTCATAGCCTTCGGTTGGCCAGTAGCCGACAAACTTCACGCCCCTGGTCGCCAGCTTGTCATGCAGCATGCCGAGCGCGTCAAGGAACCATTCGCCGTAGCCCAGTTGATCGCCCATGCCGTACAGCGCGACGATCTTTCCCTCGAGGTTCAGGGTGTCCAGCTGATCCCAGACCGCTTCCCAGTCTTCCTGAATTTCGCCGAAATCCCAGGTCGGGATGCCAAGGATCAGTACGTCGTACTGGCTCATCAGCGCGGGGGAGTCATCTTTCAGATTGTGCAGCGTCACCAGTTCGGGGCCGATGATATCGCGGATTTTCTCCGCGGCCATTTCGGTGTAGCAGGTACTGGAGCCGTAAAACAGACCTATATTCATCGCGTAAACATCTCGATTCTTGCCGTGAATGGCGGGCAGTGTACCAGAAAGGCGTCCTCTTAAGGCATAATGAGAGCGTTTAACGAACAAAGAGGCCGATGTGAAACAGGATCTGGCACTAATCGAACAGTTTCTCGATGCCCTTTGGCTGGAGCGCAACCTGGCGGAGAATACGCTCAGCGCCTACCGTCGCGATTTGACGATGTTAGTTGAGTGGCTGCACCATCGCGGCCTGTCGCTGGCAAGCGTTGGCAGCGACGATCTGCAGGCGCTGCTGGCTGAGCGGCAGTCCGGCGGCTACAAAGCCACCAGCACCGCGCGCCTGCTGAGCGCCGTGCGCCGTTTTTTCCAGCATCTGTACCGGGAAAAAATTCGCCCGGACGATCCCAGCGCGCTGCTGGCCTCGCCGAAGCTACCGCAGCGGCTGCCAAAAGATCTCAGTGAGGCGCAGGTTGAGCGCCTGCTGCAGGCGCCGCTGGTGGAGCAGCCGCTGGAATTGCGCGATAAAGCGATGCTGGAGGTGCTGTATGCCACCGGCCTGCGCGTCTCGGAGCTGGTGGGGCTGACGATGAGCGACATCAGCCTGCGGCAGGGCGTGCTGCGGGTGGTGGGAAAAGGCAACAAAGAGCGGCTGGTGCCGCTGGGGGAAGAGGCGGTACTGTGGGTGGAAAATTACCTCGAGTATGGTCGCCCCTGGCTGCTGAACGGCGTGGCGTCGGATGTCTTATTTCCCAGCCAGCGCGCCCAGCAGATGACGCGCCAGACCTTCTGGCATCGGATTAAACACTATGCCGTACTGGCGGGGATCGACAGCGAAAAGCTTTCCCCGCACGTGTTACGCCATGCGTTCGCCACGCATTTGCTCAATCATGGCGCCGATCTGCGCGTGGTGCAGATGCTGTTAGGACACAGCGATCTCTCCACCACGCAGATATACACCCACGTGGCGACCGAGCGTCTGCGACAACTTCATCAACAGCACCACCCGCGGGCGTGAGTGCTGAACAAAAGGACTGAGTATGAAAAAAGGTTTATTGATGTTCACCCTGCTGGCGGCCTCCCTTTCAGGAGCGGCGCACGCCGATAGCGCGGCAATTAAACAGTCGCTGGCGAAGCTGGGTGTGCAGAGCACCGATATTCAACCATCGCCGGTTTCCGGGATGAGCACGGTGCTGACCGACAGCGGCGTGCTGTACGTGACCGACGACGGCAAGCATATCATCCAGGGGCCAATGTACGACGTGAGCGGCGCGCAGCCGGTCAACGTCACCAACCAGCTGCTGCTGGGTAAGCTGAACGCGCTGAGCAATGAGATGATTGTCTACAAAGCGCCGAAGGAGCAGCACGTCATCACCGTTTTCACCGATATTACCTGCGGCTACTGTCATAAACTGCACGAGCAGATGAGCGACTACAACGCGCTGGGGATCAGCGTGCGCTATCTGGCTTTCCCGCGCCAGGGTCTGCAAAGCCAGGCGGAGCAGGACATGAAGGCCATCTGGTGCGCGAAAGATCGCAACAAAGCGCTGGATGACGCCATGAATGGTAAAGGCGTGCAGCCGGCGAGCTGCAGCGTAGATATCGCCAAACATTACACCCTCGGCGTGCAGATGGGCGTCAACGGTACGCCGGCGATGGTCCTCAGTAACGGCATGGTGCTGCCGGGCTATCAGGGGCCGAAAGAGCTGAAGGCGTTCCTCGATGAGCACAAAAAACAGACAAGCGGTAACTGATTCGCGTGAAACAACAGATACAACTACGCCGCCGCGAGGCGGTTGACGGCGTCGAACTCCCCGCCGACCTGCCGCCGCTGCTGCAGCGGCTATATGCCAGCCGCGGGGTGCGCAGCGCGCAGGAGCTGGAGCGCAGCGTCAAAGGCATGCTCCCCTGGACGCAGCTCACCGGCGTTGAAAAAGCGGTCGAGATGCTGCATGACGCGTTCCAGAAAGGGTTGCACATCGTGGTGGTCGGCGATTTTGACGCCGACGGCGCCACCAGCACCGCGCTCAGCGTGTTGGCCCTGCGCGCGCTGGGTTACGGCAACGTCTCCTATCTGGTGCCGAACCGCTTTGAAGACGGCTACGGTTTAAGCCCGGAAGTGGTCGATCAGGCCCATGCTCGCGGCGCGCAGATGATCATGACCGTCGACAACGGGATCTCGTCCCATGCCGGCGTCGATCATGCCCATGCGCTGGGGATCCCGGTGCTGGTGACCGATCACCATCTGCCGGGCGAGACGCTGCCGGCGGCGGAAGCTATCGTTAATCCCAACCTGCACGATTGCGACTTCCCGTCAAAATCACTGGCCGGGGTGGGGGTGGCGTTTTATCTGATGCTGGCGCTGCGCACTTTTCTGCGCGATAAAGGCTGGTTCGACGCTCGCGGCATCCCCGCGCCGAACCTTGCCGAGCTGCTGGATCTGGTGGCGCTAGGCACCGTCGCGGACGTCGTGCCGCTGGATGCTAACAACCGTATCCTCACCTGGCAGGGGTTAAGCCGCATTCGCGCCGGCAAATGTCGGCCCGGTATTAAGGCGCTGTTGGAAATTGCCAACCGCGATCCGCAAAAGCTGGCGGCCAGCGACCTCGGTTTCGCCCTCGGGCCGCGCCTGAACGCGGCGGGACGGCTGGACGACATGTCGGTCGGCGTCGCGCTGCTGCTGTGCGACAACATCGGCGAAGCGCGGGTGCTGGCCAACGAGCTCGATGCGCTTAATCAGACGCGCAAAGAGATTGAGCAGGGGATGCAGGCGGAAGCGCTAACGCTCTGTCAGCAGCTGGAGCGCAGCGCCGATACCCTGCCCGGCGGGCTGGCGATGTACCATCCGCAATGGCATCAAGGGGTAGTCGGCATTCTCGCCTCGCGGATTAAGGAGCGCTTCCATCGCCCGGTTATCGCTTTTGCGCCTACCGGCGACGGCACGCTGAAAGGCTCCGGTCGTTCCATTCAGGGGTTGCATATGCGCGATGCGCTGGAGCGCCTTGATACGCTTTATCCCGGGCTAATCCTGAAGTTCGGCGGCCACGCGATGGCGGCGGGCTTATCGCTGGAGGAGGCGCGTTTTGAAGAGTTTCAACAGCGCTTCGGCGAGCTGGTGACCGAATGGCTGGATCCTGCGCTGTTGCAGGGCGAGGTGGTTTCCGATGGCCCGCTGGCGGCGGCGGAGATGAGCATGGAAGTGGCGCAGATGCTGCGCGACGCCGGGCCGTGGGGGCAGATGTTCCCGGAACCGCTATTTGACGGTCGTTTTCGCCTGCTGCAGCAGCGGCTGGTGGGCGAGCGTCACCTGAAGGTGATGGTCGAACCGGTTGACGGCGGGCCGCTGCTGGACGGTATCGCCTTCAACGTTGATACTTCCATCTGGCCGGATAACGGCGTGCGTGAAGTCCAGTTAGCCTACAAGCTCGACATCAACGAGTTCCGCGGCAACCGTAGCCTGCAGCTGATCATCGATCACCTCTGGCCAAATTGACAACAGTGTAGGAATAAGGGCGCGAATCCGGTAGAATTCCGCTCTTATCACCGCATTTTGACAAATCCATTAAAAGAAACCGACCATGTTTGAAATAAATCCGGTAAAAAACCGCATTCAGGACCTCACGGAGCGCTCCGACGTTCTTAGGGGGTATCTTTGACTACGATGCCAAGAAAGAGCGTCTCGAAGAAGTAAACGCCGAGCTGGAACAGCCGGACGTGTGGAACGAACCCGAACGCGCCCAGGCGCTGGGTAAAGAGCGTTCTTCCCTGGAAGCCATCGTAGATACCCTGGATCAGATGTCCCAGGGGCTGGAAGACGTTGCCGGCCTGCTGGATCTGGCCGTGGAAGCGGACGACGAAGAGACCTTTAACGAAGCCGTCGCCGAGCTGGATACCCTGGAAGAGAAGCTGGCGCAGCTTGAGTTCCGCCGCATGTTCTCCGGCGAATACGACAGCGCCGATTGCTACCTTGACATTCAGGCCGGTTCCGGCGGCACCGAAGCCCAGGACTGGGCCAGCATGCTGATGCGCATGTACCTGCGCTGGGCGGAAGCGCGCGGCTTTAAGACCGAAATCATCGAAGAATCCGAAGGTGAAGTCGCGGGGATTAAATCCGTGACCATTAAGATCATTGGCGATTACGCCTACGGCTGGCTGCGTACGGAAACCGGCGTTCATCGTCTGGTGCGTAAGAGCCCGTTCGATTCCGGCGGCCGCCGTCATACCTCCTTCAGCTCCGCGTTCGTTTACCCGGAAGTGGAAGACGATATCGATATCGAAATTAACCCGGCCGACCTGCGCATTGACGTATACCGCGCCTCCGGCGCCGGTGGTCAGCACGTTAACCGTACGGAATCCGCGGTGCGTATTACCCATATCCCGACCGGATTGGTGACGCAGTGCCAGAACGACCGTTCGCAGCACAAGAACAAAGACCAGGCCATGAAGCAGATGAAAGCAAAGCTTTATGAACTGGAGATGCAGAAGAAAAATGCCGAGAAGCAGGCGATGGAAGACAACAAGTCCGATATCGGCTGGGGCAGCCAGATCCGCTCTTACGTGCTGGATGACTCGCGTATTAAAGATCTGCGTACCGGGGTGGAAACCCGCAACACTCAGGCGGTGCTCGACGGCAGCCTGGACCAATTTATCGAAGCAAGTTTGAAAGCAGGGTTATGAGGAACCAACATGTCTGAACAACAAGCACAGGGCGCTGACGCGCCAATTGACCTTAATAATGAACTGAAAACCCGTCGCGAGAAGCTGGCTGCGCTGCGTGAGCAGGGCGTCGCTTTCCCGAACGATTTCCGTCGTGACCATACCTCTGACCAACTGCACGCTGACTTCGATGGCAAAGAAAACGAAGAGCTGGAAGCGCTGAACGTTGAAGTGGCCGTTGCTGGCCGCATGATGACCCGTCGTATCATGGGTAAAGCGTCCTTCGTGACCCTGCAGGACGTAGGCGGCCGCATCCAGCTGTACGTGGCGCGTGATGACCTGGCGGAAGGCGTTTATAACGACCAGTTCAAAAAGTGGGACCTCGGCGACATCATCGCCGCCCGCGGTAAGTTGTTCAAGACCAAAACCGGTGAGCTCTCTATCCACTGCACCGAGCTGCGTCTGTTGACTAAAGCTCTGCGCCCGCTGCCGGACAAATTCCACGGCCTGCAGGATCAGGAAGCGCGTTATCGCCAGCGTTACCTGGACCTGATCTCCAACGATGAATCCCGCAAGACCTTCAAAGTGCGTTCGCAGATCCTGGCGGGCATCCGTCAGTTCATGGTTGGCCGCGGCTTTATGGAAGTAGAAACCCCGATGATGCAGGTGATCCCGGGCGGCGCTTCCGCGCGTCCGTTCATCACCCATCATAACGCGCTGGATCTGGACATGTACCTGCGTATCGCGCCGGAACTGTACCTCAAGCGTCTGGTGGTTGGCGGCTTCGAACGCGTCTTCGAGATCAACCGTAACTTCCGTAACGAAGGGATCTCCGTTCGTCATAACCCAGAGTTCACCATGATGGAACTCTACATGGCTTATGCGGATTATAAAGATCTGATCGAGCTGACCGAATCTCTGTTCCGCACCCTGGCGCAGGACATCCTCGGCAATACCGAAGTGCCTTACGGCGACCAGGTGTTCGACTTTGGCAAGCCGTTTGAAAAACTGACCATGCGCGAAGCGATCAAGAAATACCGTCCGGAAACCGAGATGGCGGATCTGGATAACTTTGATTCCGCGAAAGCGATCGCTGAATCTATCGGCATCAAAGTGGAGAAGAGCTGGGGTCTGGGCCGTATCGTGACCGAGATCTTCGAAGAAGTGGCGGAAGCGCACCTGATCCAGCCGACCTTCATCACCGAATACCCGGCGGAAGTTTCTCCGCTGGCGCGCCGTAACGACGTCAACCCGGAAATCACCGACCGCTTTGAATTCTTCATTGGCGGCCGTGAGATCGGTAACGGCTTTAGCGAGCTGAACGACGCCGAAGACCAGGCGCAGCGCTTCCAGGATCAGGTTGATGCGAAAGCCGCAGGCGACGACGAAGCAATGTTCTATGACGAAGACTATGTCACCGCGCTGGAACACGGCCTGCCACCGACCGCTGGTCTGGGTATCGGTATCGATCGCATGGTCATGCTGTTCACCAACAGCCACACCATCCGCGACGTTATTCTGTTCCCGGCGATGCGTCCGCAGAAATAATCGCCCTTCGCGAAAAGCAAAAAACCCGGCTTGCCGGGTTTTTTTATGTCTGATGTGAGGTCCTAAGGCTGGCGTAGCCTGGCTCCGCGCAGCGCAAGCCGGGGATCCCGGATGGCGGCGTAAACGCCTTATCCGGGCTAC
>NZ_KV792625.1:0-121635 GCF_001808265.1 Klebsiella sp. HMSC16A12 | reverse complement strand
GATGGCGGCGTAAACGCCTTATCCGGGCTACGCAATGGCGCAGAACCGTAGGCCTGTGCAAGCGTAGCGCCGCCAGGCATTAATGACAGGCACAGGGCTGCGCCTGGCCTGGAGAATAGTCAGCTTACCCGCGCAGACGCGCAACAAAGTCGGTCAGCGCCTGGCGGGCGTCCCGATTTTCCGCTTCCAGCACCATCCACGGGCTGAACGCCCACGGCGTGGCGGCCAGCGCGCTTAACATGGTTGCCAGGTCAACCCACTGATAGTCCATGACTTCATCGTCGTTAGGCTGCACTTCGCTTACCACGCGCGCGGCATATACCGGGCACACTTCGTTCTCAACGATACCGTTTGGGGCGACCGCCCGGTAGCGGAAGGCCGGGTGAACCGGCGCGATATCAGAGATCTCCACACCGAGTTCGAAGCGACAGCGGCGCGTGACGGCCTGCTCGAAGGTCTCGCCCTGCTGGGGGTGTCCGCAGACCGAGTTGGTCCATACCCCGGGCCAGGCTTTTTTGCCCAACGAACGGCGAGTGACCAGCAACTGACCCTGCTGGTTAAACAGCCAGCAGGAAAACGCGAGATGTAAAGGGGTATCAAACGTATGGGCGGCATACTTCTCCAGCATACCGGCAGGCTGATCCTGCTCATCCAGCAAAATGACGTGTTCCCCGGCCATGACGACTCCTGAAAATAAAAAATGACCCGGCACAAACCCGCCGGGTCATGTACTCAGGCCACTAGGGTAGCCCATAAATGGGAGAAAGGCATTACCAAAACAAGCCCTGGAGGCAGCTCTGTGAACGGCAACGCGCAATAGCGAGGAGAGGCCGCCGCGCCGCGTGGCGCAAATATGAATTTCTGCCTGCCGCAGACCGCGCGCTAGGGACGGGGGATAATGGTTTCGCCATCAGGGATGACGCCCTGCGCCGCGGACTGGTATGATATTCGCCCTGATTGCGAGGTAAGTGGTTGTGTTAAGTGCAGGATGCCTGATGATGAAACGCTTTTATATGACACTGATGCTGGCGGCAAGCCTGGTGCTGGCCGGCTGCTCCAGCACCTCCGATTCCGGTGGCACCTACACCGTTAAACGCGGCGATACCCTGTACGGCATCTCCCGCACCACCGGCACCAGCGTTCGCGATCTGGCCCGCCTGAATAACATCTCCCCGCCTTACACCATTGAGGTGGGGCAGAAGCTGAAGCTTAACGGCAGCAGTTCAACGAAGACAACGAAGAAAAAATCTTCCTCTACGCGCACCGCGGCGGTCACGCCTTCGTCCGCGGTACCTCAGTCCTCCTGGCCGCCGGTGGGACAGCGCTGCTGGCGCTGGCCGACCAGCGGCAAAGTGGTCCTGCCTTATTCCACCGCCGATGGCGGCAATAAAGGCATTGATATCGCCGGAACCCGCGGCCAGCCGGTGTATGCCGCCGGGGCGGGCAAGGTGGTCTACGTCGGCAATCAGCTGCGCGGCTATGGCAATCTGATCATGATTAAGCACAGCGAGGATTACATCACCGCCTATGCCCACAACGATAAGCTAATGGTGAATAATGGCCAGAGCGTGAAGGCCGGCCAGCAAATTGCCACCATGGGCAGTACGGATGCCGACTCAGTGCGGCTGCATTTCCAGATCCGCTACCGGGCGACAGCCATCGATCCGCTGCGTTACCTGCCGCCGCAGGGAAGTAAACCTAAGTGCTAAAAGGTTATTTTATCGCCAGTCAGCATCCGGCAGGCTTGTCACAGGGTGCGTAAGGGCTATAATGCTTCTCGCACCTCTTCGCGGGCGTAGTTCAATGGTAGAACGAGAGCTTCCCAAGCTCTATACGAGGGTTCGATTCCCTTCGCCCGCTCCAAATTCAAGTCTCCTGAAGTCTACCTAACTCAATTTTCCCTTGATAAATCAGCGATTATAGCATTCTGTTAGTCTATTGAACTCCGACGGAGGACTCCACTTTGGTTGCGGGATCGGCGTTTTGCGCTGCTGGCGCTGGAGTCGTAGCGTTTAGTGATATTTTCGCACTTATCCTGTTTCCGCAGGATGAGTGATTTTTCGCAACCGGCTCGCGCTGACGACGACCGATACCGCAGAGGCCGCGGCGGCGCTCCACAGCGCAACATGAATTGACCTTTCATCTGCTGCCAGCAGAACGGCTACGGCGGCGGCTCCCAGGCACTGCCCGAAAGTGCGCATAATGGATAAAACACCGGACGCATAACTCGCGTGCTCACGAATAACGTTTGAGAGCATTTCCCGGTTATTGGGACTCTGAAAGTAGCCAAACCCTATTCCGCATACCAGGCTTCGCAGGCAGATATCCCACATTGAAGGTCTGGCGGGTAACGTCGCCAGCAGGATCAAACCGACGACAAATATCACCAGCCCCAGGGTGGATATCGCCGGGGCTGATATCGTGTCCGCCCAACGGCCTGCATGCGGCGCAATCAGCACGATCCCTAATGGCCACGGCGTAAACAGCAGGGCAGACACTACCGGACTGTAGCCGTATCCGCTCTGAAACAGGAAGGGTAGCGCAATAAAGGTGATCCCCTGGCTGACGAAAGCAACCATCGACGTGAAGGCCGCGAGGGTAAAACGTTCATTTTTAAACATGCTCGGCGGCAGTAAGGGATGATCCGTGCGGCGGATTTGCCAGATAAAAGCCATGCCGCTCAGCGCAGCGAGAGCCATCCAGCAAAGGCTGCCGAATTGAGAAGTAGCGTTCTGTAGGCTGTTCGCCGCCATGATCGTCGAACCCAACAGCAGCGCCGACAATATGGCGCCCACGGTGTCGAAGGGCGCCTGCATACGGATCGCATCCCGCGGCAGCGCTCTGACCGCCAGCAGTAAGGCGAGGGTGCCGGGAAGAACGTTTATCGCAAACAGCCATTGCCAGCTAAGGGTGTGAAGGATCGTACCGCCCAATACCGGGCCGATAGCGGAGCTCGAGGCAATGAGCAGGGCATGGAACCCCAGAATGCGGCCAAGTAAGCGTCCGGGAAATACGGACCTGAGTATTGCGGGGGCAATACTCAGCGTCGCCGCGCCGCCGATCCCCTGAAGCACGCGCATACCGATAAGCACTTCGGGCTTATTCGCCAGCGCACAACCCAGTGATGTCAGGGTAAAGGTCGTCAGGCCCGCCAGAAATACGGGGCGATAACCCAGACGGGCCGCAAGCGCCGCGAATATCGCCAGCGTCATCGCAGCCGCCAGCAGATACCCGTTGGCGAACCAGACGGCAATACTGGCAGGTACCTGCATCTCCTGAGCCATGGAGGGCAGGGCAATGTTGATCATGGTGCCATCAAACACGCCCATTAAGGTGGTGGTCATTATTGCGGCCATCACCCGTGCGCGCGCCGGGCCAGGCAGTCCTTCGTCGCCGGGTTGACTGGAAAAGAGCGTCATCATTTGTCCTCTGAGAAGAGTGTATGGATGACAAAACTATAAAGATGGCTTTTACCAGGCGGAAGGCGCACTATTTTCACTTTATTGTTGCATCAAACGCCTTATCTTAATGTGCTGGGAGGAAGGGTAATGTCTGATCCCGATTTTAATTTGCTGGTAGCTCTCGACGTATTGCTGAGTGAAGCGAGTGTCGCAGGTGCGGCTCGTCGTCTGAACCTCAGCACTTCGGCCATGAGCCGGACATTAAGCAGGTTACGCGATGTCACAGGAGACCCGATCCTGGTACGCGCCGGGCGTAACATGGTACTGACCCCGTGGGCCGAAGCGACCCGGGATCGCGCCAGGCGTGCAGTGCACGATGCCAGGGCGGTATTACAGCCCTCAACTGAAACGTTCAGCGCGCAAAATCTGGCGCGTCTTTTTACCATCAGGGCAAACGATGGTTTTGTGGTGGCGTTTGGGCCTGCGCTTATAGCAGCGGTTGCCGACGCCGCGCCGGACGTCTGTATACGCTTCGCGCCTAAGCCGGAAAAAACGTCGCGCTATCTTCGGGAAGGGCTGGTTGATCTGGAGATTGGCGTTCAGAGTAATATGGGGCCAGAAATACGGCTGCAACGACTGTTTGAGGATCGGTTTGTTGGCGTCGTCCGTAAAGGGCACCCGCTGGCTAAGCAGGCTGAAATAGGCGTGAGTGATTATGTCGCCTGGGGCCATGTGGTAGCGTCACCCGAGGGCGCGTTGCACGGATCCGTTGACGATGCGCTGGCCGAACTGGGGACAAAACGTAAAATTGCAAGCGTCGTACCGGGATTTCCGACAGCACTTTCCGTGGCGCTGGAATCGGATCTTATCGCCATGATACCCGCACTCTATTTACTCAATCAGCAGGTAACGGACCAGGTACACCTTTTCGAGCTGCCGTTCAAAAGCCGTCGTATTACGGTATCGCAGATGTGGCACCCAAGAATGGAACGCGACCCCGGTCACCGCTGGCTGAGAGAGCAAATTCTTGCGATATGCGGTGTGGGGAGGTCAGTCATGACTAAGGAGCCTGTATAGCGATTGCTATAACATCAATTTATATTAAATGAATAATTCAAATTATTGATATTTAATATAAAAAATAAAGCGAAGTAGCGGTGTAGTAGCTAAATTGAGATGTCCATCTCTGACCAAATAGACTTGTCCGCGCTACCGTCTCGCCACAGCGATCGCTGCTTTCAAAGGATGAGACTCATGACGGCATACGGAACGGAAATTTTCTCAATGAGCGATGTGAACAGACTCACTATCGAAGTCTCCATACTTCGATAGACCGTTTATGTTCTTTCCGCGAGACCTAATCGAAAGCCCTCCTGGTACCTTTAAATTAACAATTAACGATAAATAAAGGACAGCTTCCCTGTCCTTTATTCTTTTTTATTCAGTTTTGCTCTCGCGCGATCGTAATACCTCACCGACCACCGGGGCGGCGGTAAACGCATTTGGCCATCCCGCGTAGAACGCCGCCTGGGCGACCACTTCTCCGGCCTCTTCAGCCGAAAGCCCATTATCCATAGCTCTGTTTAGGTGGTAGCCAATCTGCGCGCTCTGTCCGGCGGCGATTAACGCGCTGACCGTCACCAGACTTCTGTCGCGGGGCGTAAGCGCGGGCCGTTGCCAGAGGTCGAGAAACAGCGGGTCGGCGGTAAATTTAACCAGGCCAGGCGAAATGGGGCCGACATTTTTTTCCACGGTGTCTGCACGCTGTTTCTCTACCTGTTCATTGAGTGGCAGCAGCGTTGGCGAGGCGGCGGGCAGGGCCTCTGCCGTCACGCCCCTGGCTTCAAAGATGGCTTTAGCGACGCTGACGGCTGACATCGCATTGGGCCAGCCAGCGTAGAAGGCGAGGTGAGTAATGATCTCTGACACTTCCGCTGGCGTCACGCCGCTATCGAGCGCAACGGCAATATAGTGCTTCAGCTCGCCTGGCTGGTTGCGGGCAATCAGCATCGCTACGGTCACGATGCTACGGTCGCGGGCGGACAGGGCGTCACGTTGCCAGAGGTCGTTGCTGATGGCCTCGCGGCCGAAGCGCGCCAGCGCCGGGGAGACCGCTTGAATATCAGCGTCCGCAAGGGTGGAAGGGGTAATTTTCATCATAGCTTCATCTCTTTGTTCGTGGGCATAAGTAAAATCAGACAGCACAAGCGACAAGGCTGCCGCGGCAATCACGTTTTTCATGTTTTATTCTCCCTGCTGAACAGGACAGAGGGTTACCGCGTCCACACCTGATGATGGTCTTTGGCTTGCGGCGTGTTTTGCGCCATCACGCCTGTGAGAACGTGCGGCTGGTAGGCTTCTTCCAGATAACGGATGTCTTCCGGGCTCAGTTGAAGGGCTACAGCGTTGACCGCGCCGTCAACATGATGCTTTTGCGTGGCGCCGATCACCGGGGCGGTGACTTTAGTCAGCAGCCAGGCCAGCGAAATTTCGGTCATGGAGACCTGATGCCGTTCGGCAAGTTCGGCGACGCGGGCAATAATGATCCGGTCCTGTTCTGCCGTGCCGTCGTATTTGCCCCGGGCATAATCATCTTCCACCGCTCGCCGCGTGTGGCCTTCTAAGCGGGAGAGACGGCCGCTGGCCAGCGCGCTATAGGGAGTCATGGCGATACCCTCTTCCGCGCACAGCCCGAACAGCTCTCGTTCATCTTCACGCATAATCAGGTTGTAGTGGCTCTGCACAGAAACAAAGGATGTCAGCCCTTCGCGTTCGGCAAGGGCGTTCACCTTCGCCAACTGCCAGGCATAGCAATTGGAAATGCCAATCGCGCGCACCTTGCCGGCGGTCACTGCGGTGTGCAGCGCCTCCAGCACGTCGATAACCGGGGTGTTGTAATCCCAGATGTGGTAGATGTAGAGGTCGATGTAGTCCATCCCGAGGTTTCGCAGACTCTGGTCAAGCGAGCGGGCTATCGCCTGTTTTCCGCTGATCCCCTCGGCAATCTGCGCGGCGGTTCGTGGCAGAAACTTGGTGGCCAGCACCACCTCCTCGCGTTTTGCCATCTCCCGCAGCGCCCGGCCAACGTACCGTTCGCTGGAGCCGTTCTGATAGGCGATGGCGGTATCGTAAAAATTGATGCCCTGTTCCAGAGCGTGGCGGATGATGTCCCGGCTGGCTGTTTCGTCCAGCGTCCAGCGATGCTGACCCGTTGACGGATCGCCAAACCCCATACATCCCATGCAGATACGGGAGACCAGTAAGTCACTCTTCCCGAGCCGGGTATACTGCATCGTTATTTTCTCCCTTTGGGTTATTCCACCAGAGTTTTCAGCTGCGCGATCAGTCTGGCCGCGTGCTCCCGGGCACGCGCTTTTTGCTGGGCGATTTTGTCGGCATCCCGGTCGGCGTAGCTGATGCCGCAGGTATAAACCGGCGCCAGCAGCTCAAGATTGCACAGCCTGGCCGTGGTCTCGAAAGGAAGGAGGTACTCTTCAATGGCGTGGCCAAAGAAACCGTCAGTGGTGTAGAGCGCTTGCGGCGCCCCGGTGGTGAAACAGAGAAGCAGTTTTTTACCGCCCAGTTTCGCCGTTGAGCCGTGAGCAAAGCCATGAACAAAAACCTCGTCCAGCCACTGTTTCATTAACCCGGGCAGCCCATACCAGGAAAAAGGAAACTGCCAGACAATCACATCGGCCCTGAGCAGGCTTTCCTGCTCTGCGCTGATATTGATGTTGCCGTGCGGATAGAGCCTGTCCAGACGGCGGATTTCCGCGTCGGGCAGGGCGGTCTCCACTTCGTCGAGGATGGTGGCGTTGGCGATGGAATGGTTAAGATCCGGATGCCCGGAAACGACAAGAATATGAGCCATTCCCAACGTTACTCCTGATGTTTAAATTCAGCAGAGAAGAGATTTTCCCAGCTAATAAACGAGCCGAGTGGAATACACTCGAAGGTTAATAGACCCGCTTTTGCCAGCGGAAATTCGGCCATGACATTATTCGCCTCTTCCACGGTGTCGCACTCGAGGAAAATAGCGACGCCGGGTCGATCCTGACGGAAATAGATGTCGCGAATAAAGCCTGACTTGTACAGTCCCCAGGCGTGCAGGGCTTCTGCGGTAAGGTGCGGCGCATAGTGTTCCAGCGTCGCGCCGGGGGCAGGGATATCCAGACATAAAATTCGCATAGTTGTCTCCGGAAAGTCGTTATCAGCGGGAAGAGACAAAAGTATACGAGCCGCAGGGGGGGAAGATTAGGCGGTCATTGACTTAAGAATATTTAGCCTGTACTTAATAATCAGGCGAGGGTGTCTTAAGGAGATGCTATGAATAACGCGCTTTATAATCAGATACGCATCTTTCAGAGCATTGCGCGCGAGGGCAATATCTCGGCCGCCGCGCGCAAGCTCGAAATCACGCCGCCGTCGGTCAGCAATGCGCTCAGGCTGCTGGAGGAGCATATTGGCCACCCCCTTTTTGTGCGCACTACCCGGCGTATCGAGCTGACGGAAACCGGGCAACAGCTGCTGGAGCAGACCGCCGCGGCGGTGGAGACACTGGAAAAGTCGCTGGAAATCATCCGCGACCAGAATCAGGAGCCCTCCGGGGCAGTGAGAATAACCCTCTCGCGCTTTGCCTACCTGCTTATTCTCAAACCGGCGATGGCGGCATTTTGTCAGCAATATCCGGGGATCCAGCTGGAAATATCGGTCTATGACGGTACCGTCAATATTATTGAAGAACGTTTCGACCTTGGGATCCGCTTTGGCGATATTCTCGAAGGCGGCGTGGTCGCCCGCCCGTTAATGAAGCCGTTTCGTGAAGGGCTATACGCCTCCTCTGCCTATCTTGCCGAATATGGCGTGCCCGCGATGCCTGCCGATCTCCATCATCACCGGCTGATTGGCTATCGCTTTATTACCAACAACCGCATCCTGCCGCTGATCCTCAATGACCACGGCGAGCAGCTCACCGTCGAGATGCCCGGACAGTTAATCAGCAATGATATTGACGTCATGGCCGACGGTATTCGCCACGGACTGGGGATTGGCCGTTTATTTGAACCAATCCTGCA
This sequence comes from Klebsiella sp. HMSC16A12, assembly GCF_001808265.1. Taxonomy (NCBI): domain Bacteria; kingdom Pseudomonadati; phylum Pseudomonadota; class Gammaproteobacteria; order Enterobacterales; family Enterobacteriaceae; genus Klebsiella; species Klebsiella sp. HMSC16A12. The sequence continues at coordinate 113,159 of NZ_KV792625.1, read as the reverse complement.
ATTACAGCCCGATCGTGAGCAGTTTATTCCCGTGATGGAGGACTACTGGAAAACCTATCCGCCGGTTTATCTCTATTACCCAAAAAACGCAGGCAGAACGAAAAGGGTGAAAGCCCTGATTGATTTCCTGATAATGCATGCCGCGGAATAAAGGCTATTTTGCGTGCGACATATCTGAAGGCATAGATCCTGTCTTTCCCTCAGCCTTAACCCTATACTCCTTGCGGATAAAGCGGTTTTTATCGCGATGATTTTTGCCGCTCAACGGCTTAACCCATCACCAACGTCATAGGCTGGGAATATCAATAAGGGAGAGGTATCAATGGGCAGACGCTTCATAGTCTGTATATTCGCGCTGGTGGCGTTTTCGGCCAGTGCTGCGCATGGTGTTCACGGTGGCCATAACGGGCAGTCGGTGAGCGCTGGCGCCGACGGCGGCAACGGTTCGAACGGCGGCGATATCGATAATTCCTCGGGTCGGGCAGGGTGCCCTGGCGGCACCGATCCCGATAAGCACGGTCATTTTTATCTCCCTGGCACCAGCGAACCCTGCAATCCTGGGCCCCAGGATGCAGAGAAAGTCGGGTCTTCCCGCTAGCGTTCAGCTCAGATCGTGCAGCGCTTTGTCCAGCGGCGGGGAAAGCTGAATATCCTGAAACGCAACCGCCAGTCCGCCACGCTCCGGTGAGCAGCACATGACGCCCGCTTTCACCGGGCCTGGCGGAAAGTAGCCGAGCCGCAGCAGCGGCCAGTGCTCGCCGTCGGTTGAATACTGCAGCCTTAACGCGTCGCCCTTGCGGGTCAGCCGCAGCCAGAAGGTGCGCGGGTCGCCGGGGAAAAGCCCGGTGGCCCAGTCGGAGTGGGTTAGCGTCAGTACGCTGCCGATGGCCGGGGCATCGTCATTGAATTCAATTCCCGCCTTCAGCCAGGTCTGCTCGTCGGCCATCATCATCAGCCCGGCCTGGTCGTAAAGCGTGGTGAAATCCGCACAGATTTTTGCCTGCAGGGTAAAATCGCCCGCCACTTCTGCGGCATAGAGATGGCCAGAGAAGCGCTCGAAGCCATACCAGGTATGGCGCCAGAAGTCGGTATGCTTATTAGTGACCACCGTCAGGCCGTCGGCATCGCGGCGCCACTCGGCAGGTTCATTGATCCAGTGAAAGTACGGCTGCATTTTTCCTCCGGGATATGCTTTCAGACAGGGTTATAACAGCGACTGCAGCGCGGGTGACGCCATGCTGACCTCAAAGGGAATAATCTCTGTACGGGCGAGACCCAGCTGCTGGAAGGGATCCTGGCTCAGACGCGCTTGCAGAGTTTCCCGGCTATCGCATTTTGCCAGAATGACGCCGCCGGTGCGGGGAATACGGCGGCCGGAGGCGAGAAAGAGGCCGTCGGCATAGCCTTTTTTGAGCCATTCGATGTGGGCGGGGATCGCACGGTCAACCTCTTCGAGCGGTTTTATATACGTTAAAACAACCACATAAATCGTACTCATCCTGAAAGCCCTGGCAATCCAATGGGATCTCCAGCCTGACATATTTCGATGATGGATAAAAGAAAACGCGGCATTTTTCCGTGCTATTTAGCAGGGATGGCGGGGCGCAACATCCCGGATGCTCATCGCAGACGTGAATTAATATATATGTTTTTTCGCATGTATATTGATCTTTCTTTGTGGCCCCGTATGCTGTCCGTCACGCTTGAGGAGAAATCATGTCTTTATTGCCCCTGCAACTGTTCAAAAACCTCGCCGATGAAACTCGGCTGGGGATCGTATTGCTGCTCAAGGCGCGTGGAGAGCTGTGCGTGTGCGATCTCTGTACGGCGCTCGCCCAGTCCCAGCCCAAGATCTCCCGCCATCTGGCGATGCTCCGTGAGAGCGGATTGCTGCTGGATCGTAAACAGGGTAAGTGGGTCCATTACCGCCTCTCTCCGCAGATGCCGGCCTGGGCGGCGCAGGTGATTGAGCAGGCCTGGCTCAGTCAGCAGGAGGATGTGCGGCTGATGATCAGCAGACTGGCTGGCGGGCCGGGTTGCCGGTAAAAAATTTATCTTAACATATATGATTTTTCGAATGTGATTGGCGGAGGAACGATGTTGCTGGCAGGTACGATTTTTATCCTGACCCTGGTGCTGGTGATCTGGCAGCCGCGGGGGTTAGGGATCGGCTGGAGCGCGGCATTTGGCGCGGCGCTGGCGCTGGCCACCGGTGGCGTACAGGTAGCCGATATCCCGGTGGTATGGCATATCGTCTGGAATGCGACCGCCACCTTTATCGCCGTTATCATTATCAGCCTGCTGCTTGATGAGTCTGGCTTTTTCGAATGGGCCGCGCTGCACGTTTCCCGCTGGGGAAGAGGCCGGGGTCGTCTGCTGTTTACCTGGATTATCCTGCTCGGCGCGGCTGTGGCGGCGCTGTTTGCCAACGATGGGGCGGCGCTGATCCTCACGCCAATCGTGATTGCCATGCTGCGAGCGCTGGGGTTCAGCAAGGGAACGATGCTGGCCTTTGTCATGGCCGCCGGATTTATTGCCGATACCGCCAGCCTGCCGCTGGTGGTGTCGAATCTGGTGAATATCGTTTCGGCAGATTTCTTTGCCATCGGCTTCAGGGAGTACGCTTCGGTGATGGTGCCGGTCGATCTCGCGGCGATCCTCACCACCCTGGCGATGCTGCACCTGTTCTTTCGCAAGGATATCCCGCCGGCCTGGGATATGGCGTTACTAAAAGCGCCGGCCACGGCGATAAAAGATCCAGCGACGTTCCGCACCGGCTGGGGCGTGCTGCTGCTGTTGCTGGCTGGCTTTTTCGTCCTTGAACCGCTGGGGATCCCGGTCAGCGCCATCGCGGCGCTCGGCGCCGGGATCCTGTTTGCTGTCGCGAAGCGCGGGCGGGTAATTAACACCGGCAAGGTGCTGCGCGGCGCCCCGTGGCAGATAGTGATCTTCTCGCTGGGAATGTATCTGGTGGTGTATGGTCTGCGAAACGCCGGGTTAACGGATTATCTGACCACGGTGCTGAACATGCTGGCGGAGCGCGGCCTCTGGGCCGCGACGCTGGGCACCGGTATCCTGTCGGCCTTCCTCTCTTCAATAATGAATAATATGCCCAGCGTACTGGTCGGCGCCCTGTCGATTGATGGCAGCACGGCAACAGGGACGATCAAAGAGGCCATGATTTATGCCAACGTCATCGGCTGCGATCTGGGGCCCAAGATCACGCCAATTGGTAGCCTGGCCACGCTGCTGTGGCTGCATGTGCTGGCGCAGAAGCACATCACCATCGGTTGGGGGTATTATTTCCGCTGCGGCATCACCATGACCCTGCCGGTGCTGCTTGTGACGCTGGCCGCGCTGGCGCTGCGTCTCTCCTTCAACCAGCCATGAGAACGTACTATGAGCATCACCATTTACCATAACCCTGACTGCGGCACCTCGCGTAATACGCTGGCGCTGATCCGTAACAGCGGCGCCGAGCCCACCATTATCTATTATCTGGAGACGCCGCCGTCGGGTGATGAGCTGCGCCAGCTGCTCGCCGCGATGGGGATCCCGGTGCGCGCGCTGCTGCGGAAAAACGTCGAACCCTACGACGCGCTGGGCCTGGCGGAAGACCGGTTTACTGACGACCAGATAATCGACTTTATGCTTCAGCATCCGATCCTGATTAACCGTCCGATCGTAACGACGCCGCAGGGCACCCGACTCTGCCGCCCGTCAGAGGTGGTGCTGGAGATCCTGACGGCGCCGCAAAAAGGCGCATTCGTGAAGGAGGACGGTGAGCCAGTCATTGATGCCGCAGGGCAGCGTGTGAAATAGCGCGCAGAATGGCGCCGGCTGTAGCAGCCGGCATGCCGTGTTAACCCTGCTGTATGGTAGGCTCTCCAGGTATGTAGCGCCTGGATTGCTGACAATATTCTCGCTTAGCGCTATTTCTCCACTATCCAGTCTGTTTCCCTTACTTTTCCTGCCGTTATACACCGCCTCTGCGCCGGTGGTTTATGTCTCTCGATAAATTATTAACTGCTTGTTTTTAATGGGTAAAATTTCGTTTTGTGCGTAATGATATAAAGTCAACGTCGTTTGCATTATTGCGAACATTAAATCTGTAAAACTAGATGTTTGTCGACTTTTCATCTAAAAAGGGAAGGTAAGGGGCTGGACAAAACCATTGCGTGGTTATCAAATGGTTAAAAATGCTCGTGTTTGATGTTAATACAAACAAATTATAAATCGTCAGCCTGCTTTATACGGTTAACTTGCGCTGCGGCGCACCTTACCTGGAGAATTTATGCATTCCTCTGTTAATAAAAACGAAAGCCGTACCTTTTTCGGCCATCCTTATCCGCTGGGCTCCCTGTTCTTCACTGAAATGTGGGAGCGCTTCTCGTTTTACGGCATCCGTCCTTTACTGATCCTGTTTATGGCGGCGACAGTGTACGACGGCGGCATGGGCCTGGCGCGAGAGAACGCCTCGGCGATCGTTGGGATTTTTGCCGGCAGTATGTATCTGGCCGCGCTGCCGGGCGGCTGGCTGGCGGATAACTGGCTTGGCCAACAACGCGCCGTCTGGTACGGCTCTATCCTGATCGCCCTGGGGCACCTGTCGATCGCTCTGTCAGCATGGCTGGGCAACGATCTGTTCTTTATCGGTCTGATGTTTATCGTCCTGGGTTCCGGGTTGTTTAAAACCTGTATCTCGGTGATGGTCGGCACCCTGTATAAAAAGGGCGACGCGCGCCGCGACGGTGGTTTTTCGCTGTTCTACATGGGGATCAACATCGGCTCGTTTATCGCGCCATTGATCTCTGGCTGGCTTATCAAATCGCATGGCTGGCACTGGGGCTTCGGCATCGGAGGGATCGGGATGCTGGTGGCGCTGATCATTTTCCGTGTCTTTGCCGTACCGTCGATGAAGCGCTATGACGCGGAGGTTGGCCTCGATTCCACCTGGAACAGCCCGGTGGCGAAAAAGAATGGCGTTGGAGCGTGGCTGCTGGCGCTGGCGCTGGGAGTGGCGGTGCTGGTCACGCTTATCAGCCTGGGCACGATCGTGATTAACCCGGTAGCGGTGGCCAGCGTGCTGGTCTATGTGATTGCCGCCTCCGTGGCGCTCTATTTCATCTGGCTGTTCGTCTTCGCCGGACTCAACCGTAAAGAGCGGGCGCGCCTGCTGGTGTGCTTTATTTTGCTGGTCTCGGCGGCCTTTTTCTGGTCCGCTTTTGAACAGAAACCGACCTCCTTCAACCTGTTTGCTAACGACTATACCAACCGGATGATCGGCGATTTTGAGATCCCCGCGGTCTGGTTCCAGTCGATTAACGCCTTGTTTATCATTCTCCTCGCGCCGGTATTCAGCTGGGCGTGGCCTGCGCTGGCGCGTAAAAACGTTCGTCCGGGCAGTATGACCAAATTCGTCATTGGCATCCTGTGCGCAGCGGCGGGCTTTGGCCTGATGATGCTGGCGGCGCAGAACGTTCTGAGCAACGGCGGGGCCGGTGTGTCGCCGCTGTGGCTGGTGGGCAGCATCCTGATGCTGACGCTCGGTGAACTGTGCCTCAGCCCGATTGGGCTGGCGACCATGACTCTGCTGGCGCCGGAGAGAATGCGCGGCCAGATGATGGGGCTGTGGTTCTGCGCCAGCGCGCTGGGTAACCTGGCGGCGGGCCTGATCGGCGGTCATGTGAAGGCCGATCAGCTGTCGCTGCTGCCGGACCTCTTCGCCCGCTGCTCCATCGCATTGCTGATCTGCGCCGCCGTGCTGGCCGTGCTGATTGTCCCGGTCCGCCGGATGCTGGAGAACAGTCGGTCCAGCGCCGCGCAAAAATCCCTCAGCAACGCCTGACGCGATCCTCAGGCCGGCCCTACGGGGCCGGCTTGTTTTTTGTCCAATCCCCGCCCCAGCAGAACAAAATCCCCTTTTCACAATGCGCGATGTCCCATAACGTGAGCGTGTTCTTTGAAATCACGTCGCTTTCCGGTCCATAGTGTAGTCAGGTTTACTATGTGGTTAATATAAGGACACACCTATGCCAGCAGTCATTGATAAAGCATTGGATTTCATCGGTGGTATGAATACGTCTGAGCCAGTACCACAGTCTATGGATGAAAGTACCGCGAAGGGAATTCTCAAATATTTAAAAGAACTGGGCGTACCCGCCACCCCGGCCGACGTCGCTGCGCGCGGCCAACAGCAGGGCTGGAGCGCTGGGTTTACCGATAAAGTGGCGGAGTGGGCTGAACGGGTCGCCGCCGGCGAACGGCTGGTGATTAAGCATCCGGAATTCTTTTCCACCTATATGCGGGAAGAGCTGCGCGCCCTGGTGTAATCGCCGCGCATCCACCCCGCCTCTTCAGCTTAATGCCTTCCCCTATTGGGAAGGCATTCTGGCGGATGACAAACCCGTTTCGTTATTGTGCTCGCCTTTCTGCCGGGTGGCGGCTTTCGCCTTACCCGGCCTACAAAACTCCAATATCAAACAGTTATGCAGTTAGCTGTAGGCCCGCGCAAGCGCTGAAGATTGCACTTTGTCTGCAGTCTGATTGCCTTCCCCTCGGGGAAGGCATTTTTGTTACTGCCCTCGATAGCCGCCGCCCAGGGCTTTGATCAGGGTAATGTCGGTGCTTAGCCGCTGGGCCTCAATGTCCAGCAGCAACAGCTGCTGGGCGAGGACCGCCCGGCGGGCTTCTTCGGCGGCGTAGCGGCTGAGGAGGCCGCGCTGATAATGAGCGCGAGCGCTATCGGTGGTGGTCTGCGCCGCGGTGACTTTTAGCTGCTGCAGCGCGCGCTGCTGATTCAGGTCGTTAAGCTGGCTGGAGCTGATAGCGACATCGCGAACCGCATCCAGCACCGCCTGGTTGTACTGTTTGATCAGGATGTTGCTGGCGGTGCGTACCGACTGCAGATTAGCGTTCAGACGGCCGCCGTCGAAGATAGGCAGATACAGCCCGGGCAGCAGGTTGATCTGCTGGAAAGAGGACTTAAACAGATCCCCGACGCTCAGGGCGTTATAGCCCCAGAACGCTTTGATATCAAAATGGGGGTAGAAGGCCGCTTTCGCCGCATCGACCTGGCTCAGGGAGGCGGTGACGTAGCCGCGCAGCGCCTGCAGGTCCGGACGGCGGGCCAGCAGCTCGAAAGAGAGCGACGGCGGCAGCGTCTCCTGGAGCGCCGGCAGCGCCACCGGATGGATGGCCGGCATGCTTTGCGCATCGGCGCCGATCAGCGCCCGCAGGGTTTCACGATACTGGGTCAGCATCCCCTCGGCGCTAATGATCTGCTGGCGAGCGGCGAGCTGTTCGGCCTGGGCGTTGGCCACATCCACACTGTCTTCCAGGCCGCGCCGGGTCCGGTGCTCGTGGGCTTCCACCGAGAATCGGGCAATGCCCTCCAGCTCCTGCAGCAGCGCGATTTTCTGGAACGTCGCCTGCATGGCGAAATAGAGCTGCGCCACGCTGCTGGCGATGTCGAGCTCAATGCCGGCGGTCTCCGCCAGCCGGGCGTTTTTCTCGCCAATAGCGGCGGCGACCCGGGCGCGATCGGCCCCCCAGAGATCGATATTCAGCTGCGCCCCGACGCCAACGGTATTCAGCGTATACCAGGGGCCGTTTTTATCCACCGGCAGGGAGTATGAGTAGGGCCAGCTAAAGGATTTGTCGGTGATCCGCAGGCGGTTTTGCGCCGCGACGGCGGTGGCCTGCAGGCCCATCGCCGACCGGGCGAGTTCCACCGTGGACTGCGACTGGGAGATGCGCAGCCGGGCGGCCTGCATGGTCGGCGAGTTCTGCAGCGCCCGGTTGATCAGCATATTGAGCTGAGGATCATCATAGGCCTCCCACCAGCGGGCGGCCGGCCAGTCGCTGTTCGCCAGGTGGATCACCTGCGCCAGCTGGGCCTGCTGCGGATTGACGATGGCGACCTGGGCAGGCTCATCCTGGATCAGCGCGCAGCCGCTGAGCAACGTCAGCGTCAGGGTAAAAAGAGTGCCGCGCAGGCGCGCGGAGAAAGGAAGGATCATCATGACGTTTTAGCCTGTTGCTCAGTCGCTATCGGTGTCGGCCCCCAGTCGGGCAGGGCGGCCAGCGCGGCGGCCAGCGCCGGGCCAAAGGGGTTAGTCAGGTCGGCGGTCAGCTGTTCGCCAGGCGCCGTCGCCTCCTGTTCGATACGTTCAGCGTAGCGCCGCAGCTGTTCGGCGCAGCGGGCCAGGGTCGGGTCTCCCGGCGCGGCGTTGAGTCGGTAGCCTTCGCTGAGGCGGGCGATCTCCTCGGCCTGGGCGAGGGTGGCGCGCATCGGCCAGCCTTTCGCCTGGGGCCAGGGGTGAGCATACGTGCCCAGCGGTTCGGCGCGAACCCGGTGGAGCAGCGCTTCGCTGTCGGTGAAGGCGACAAGCAGGGGAGCCAGCGGAACCGCCTCCTTCGGGGCGGCGAGGCAGTCCGCCAGCCGGCGATAAAGTGCCGCAAGGCGGGTTTTCAGCTGCGGCGCTTCGCTGTCCGGCCAGAGATACAAATGGACAATGGAGGAGACCAGCACCCCGAGCAGGATGCCCAGCACCCGATCCCGCAGCTCGGTGAGGTTCGTCAGCGGAGCAAACCAGCTGAGAAAGGCCAGCGCAAAGGTGAAACCAATCTGGATCCCGGCGTAGGCGATACGCTCCGAGCCGGCGGCAATCCACGCCGCCAGCGCCAGCACCGGCAGGGACATCGCCAGCAGGCCCGTCAGCGAATCGGTCCAGGGCTGGACAAAGACGATTAACAGCAGCGCCAGCAGGGAGGCGAGCAGCGCCCCGCCGATGCGCAGCCATGTCTTTTGCATCGTGGCGCCCAGCCCGGGCTGGGCGACGATCACGCAGCTCAGCATAATGGTATGTAGACCCTGCCAGTCGGCAGCGGTATAGAAGACATAGCAGATTAGGGTCGCCAGCAGGGTCTTGAGCGCAAAATGGAGATATGCCGGGTTGCGCCAGGCGTCCGGCGCCAGTAGGGGCGCCTTCTCCACCTCACCCTGCGGCAGGGCAACCGGCTCACCCTGCGCCAGCCGCTGCAGAGTGGTAGCCATCTCCTGCAGAACAGCGCGATTGACGCCGCGACCGCAGAGCGTCAGGGGAGGAATAGCGCCGTCAAACGGCCCCTCGCGAAGGGCGTTCTTCAGCTGAAGTACCGCCTGCGACAGCTGCTGGCGATCGTCACTATCCGCCTCGTCTGCTTGCAGCAGGGCCGCCAGCTGGTAGCAGCGCAAAGTGGCGGCCAGCCGCGAGCGCCAGGCCAGGGGATCGGCGGCGATCTCCGGTGTCGCCCGGCTGGCCTGGGCGAACAGCGACTGCAGCTGATTGAACTGCGCGGCGGTCTCGCCGAAGGTCGGTGGCGCTTCAGCGTCCGGGGCCGCCAGCCGCCGGGCGACCTCGTGCAGCATCCCGGCCAGGCGCGCCTTAAACTGGTTACCGGGAAAGGCCTGCTGAAAGCAGGCGTTGACCAGCAGGGTGACGAGGATCGCGGTGTTAATCGCCACCCACAACCAAAGCAGCAGCCGCACCAGGATCTCGCTCTGGCTGGTCATCGACGGGAAGGTCTGAGCGTAAATCACCGCCAGCGCCACCACGAAAAAGGCCAGTCCCAGCTTGCCCAGCACCCGCATCAGATAGAGGGCGCAGAAAAAGAGCGCCACGGAGGCCGCCAGGCGGATCAGCGGGTAGTCATAGGTCCACTTGATGATCAGCAGCACGCCGCCGAGCGCCACGGTGACGGTGACAAAAAAGACCACGCTGACCAGCTTAATCATCAACACGTTAGGCTGGCTGACGTAGAACACGACGATCAGCGCAACGGCCAGGAAAGGGATCTGCAGGGTCATAAACAGGGTGATGAGCACCGCGCAGCTTAGCGTCAGGCGCAGCGTGTAGCTGGCGCGTCCCGGCGCGTCGCGCAGCTCCTGGCGTAAAAAATGGGCGAGAGGAAACATAGCGTCGCCCGGCTACGGCTGCAGCACGGCGCTGGCCGAGGCGCCCATGCGGAACAGTTCCGGGTCGGGATCGCTGACGGCGATTTTCACCGGGAAGCGCTGCGAGACGTGGACCCAGTTAATGCTTTTCTGGATCAGCGGCAGCCCTTCGATGACGCTCCCACCTTCGGGCAGGACCCCGGAGCCGACCGAATCCACCACCCCGTTAAAGGTCCGGTTGTGGTTGGTCATCACGGTGATCCGCGCCGCCACGCCGGGGCGCACGTTGTTCAGGTCGGTTTCGCGGAAGTTCGCGATCACATACCAGCGGTCGTCATCCAGCAGGGTGAAGACCGGCTTCAGCGCCGAGGCGTACTGGCCGACGGTGGTTTTCAGCGCCACCACCACGCCGTTGAACGGCGCGCGCACTTCGGTAAATTCCAGATGCAGTTCAGCGAGGGCGATTTGCGCCAGGACCCCGGCGCGTTGCGCCACCATGGCATCCACGCCGGTCACGGCCGCCGAGGCCTGTTTGGCCTGCAGCAGCGTGGCCTCCAGCTCCGCCCGCGCCGCTTTCTCAGCGGTGCGCGCCTGATCGAGATCTTCCTGGGAAGCGAACCCCTGCGGCACCAGCGGCTCAAGGCGGATACGCGTGGAGGTGGTCTGCTTAACCAGCGCTCTGGCGCGCTCGACGGCGGCCGCCACCGACTGGGCGTTATACTCTTGCGCTTTGATGGTGCGCTGGGTCAGCATGATCTGCGCGTCGAGGGTCGTCAGCCGGGCTTTCGCGTCATCGAGCATTGCCTGATAGGGGCGGGGGTCGATGCGGAACAACAGATCGCCTTTTCTCACCCGCTGGTTATCGCGAATGGGCATCTCCACGATGCGTCCGCTGACCTCGGGCACTACATCGATGGTATCGGCATAGACATAGGCGTCATTGGTCTCCGGCGAGGTTTGCAACTGCCAGATAACGAGGATCAGCGCCAGGATGGCGGCAAGGACCAGCGCCAGCAGAGGCCACTTTTTGCGTAACAGGGGAGTGCGGGAAGTTGTCATAAGCGATCAGTGAACAAAAAACAGAAACCACAGCAACGTGGCGAACAGGAACATCAGCGCGACGTAGCTGAAGACCAGGGGAGAAAAGCGCGGCTGCCAGCCTTTACGGGTAATCAGGATATGGCAGGGGATCAGTAAAAACGCACCGCCCAGTAAGCAGAAAAACCAGCCGGGAAAAGCAGCGCCCAATACCGGGATCTCTGGCGAAAGTGAGCAGCCGGAAAGCGGCAAGACGAGCAGTAACCGCGCCGGGCGGGCGATGGTGGCAATATGATTCAATGGAACATCCCTGAGTGATCATACCAGTGTGTCATGAGTGTAATCGCCTCGTTGCGGGAATGAAAGTCAACCGATCGTTGACTGCGGGATCCTTGCGCGATGGGAGAGCATGATGTGAGGCGTCAATTCCCGCGCTTGCGCATAGTCAGCCGCCACGGCGAGGGCTATGCTTAGCCTGAAAGATAAAAACGACCGAGGCAATGTCATGGATAAGGAATTACTGGAAGCCGGCTACCGGGCCTACACCGGGGAGAAAATCGACGTCTACTTTAATACGGCGATCTGTCAGCATTCCGGGAACTGCGTGCGCGGCAGCGCGAAGCTCTTCAACCTGAAGCGTAAGCCGTGGATTATCCCGGATGAAGTGGATGTCGCGACGGTGGTAAACGTGATTGATACCTGCCCGAGCGGCGCTCTGCAATATCGTCATAAATAAGCGAGGAGAAGATGGAAATACTGGAAGGGCATAACAAATTTTATGTTAACGACGCGCAGGGAAACCAGGTGGCGGAGATTGTTTTTGTTCCCACCGGCGAACACCTCAGCATTATCGAACATACCGATGTTGATCCCAGCCTGAAAGGCCAGGGCGTGGGGAAACAGCTGGTGGCGAAGGTAGTGGAAAAAATGCGCCAGGAGCAGCGGAAGATTATCCCTCTCTGCCCGTTTGCCAAACATGAATTCGATAACACCCGCGAATACGACGATATTCGCGCATGACGTACCGGCACCGGTGCTAACCGGTGCGCTTTTCTCGCACCCTCAACGTTTCGCCGGATCGCGCTGGTGGGAAAAGCGGCGGATCAGATCCGGGAGATGTTCGCGCCGCATCGGTGGTGAAAACAGATAGCCCTGGAAGCGATCAATCCCCAGCGATTTTAACTGCGTAAATTTCGCCAGTGAATCCACCCCTTCCGCCACACAGCGACTGTCGCTTAACTGGCAGTAGTAGGCCAGGCTTTTTATTAGCGCAAGCGCCTTTGGATCGTGCTGGGCGTCGTTGACGATGCTCATATCCAGTTTATACGCATTGAAGTGCAGTCGACGCGCCGGAAAGATAACGCTCCCCTGAGAAAAGCAGTCGTCCAACATCACGCGCACGCCAGCACGTTGCAGCTGCGCCACGTGGGCGGCGGAGCGGCTCTGATGGCGAAAATCGATAGTTTCAGCATATTCCAGCACCAGCCTTGCCACGCCCTCTGGCTGCCGAAGCTGCTGGCGAGCGGCTTCCACCATCCGCAGCAGGCTGTCACTGTCGGCGAGTGAGGAGGGTATGTTGACCGAAAAATAGAAGGTGCCTGGATACTCATTAATATTCTGCACGGCCTCCTGCAGAACAAAGGCCGTAAGCAGCAGCCAGGTGTAGTCGGCGCGGAAGTGCGGCAGAAAGGTCTGGGGGTGAAGTACCTGGCCGCGGTGGCGCCAGCGGATCAGGATCTCCACCCCCTGTAGCTGTGAGCGACTATCGACGATAGGTTGAAAAACCGGGAAGACCTGGCGATCGTGGATCGCTTGTACCCATTCCTGTTCAAACGCCGACAGTGAGCTGGCGGATGAGCGCGGCAGCAGCGTGCGCGGAAAGCGGGGGGCCAGATGCGGATGATATTCCACCAGCTTTTTCACCCCAGCCAGCCGCTGGGTGTAGAGCGTTTTCTGGCTCAATCCGAGACGTTGGGCCTGCTCGCCTATCGTCTGCCCTTGCAGTAGGGCGAGGATCACCTTGAGCTCGGCGTGGGTCAACCCGGCGACCCGTTTTCCGTGGATCAGGGCGGCTTCGCTGGCAAGCCGCTCAAGCCGCGGCGCATTCTCCAGCCGATGGGCCAGCTCCGCGCAGGACAGATCGGCGGGGGCAGTATGGACGTTGCGCAGACGATCCGGATGACTCACCTGATAGAGCAGCGTTTGCCACAGCCAGATGGCCGGGCTGCGGCTCAGAATCAACATCGGTAACGGCGGCAAGGCCTCGTCGAGTAGCCTTGCCGCCTGGCGCAGCGTGGTGAGCATCCACAGGGGATCGTCAGGGAGATACACCACGATCCGCTTCACGGCGGCCAGCTCGCGCAGGGACACGCCCTCGACCGGCAGCTCAACGGGCCGCCTCGCGGCGTTCAGCATCAGCTGGCTCAACCCGCGGGCGGCCAGCGAGCAGGGCGAGAGGATATAATCGGTCATCATTGATAGACAAAGGTGATGCCGATGATCGACTGCACGTTGCCGGCGGTAACCTGGCCTGTGGTCCGGGCATAGGTGGCCGTCAGGCCGAGATTGACCGGCGAGGTGCCGACGGTGCCCAGCGAGACCGTGCTGTTCGCCGGGACGGCGCTGCCGTTGCGCGTCAGCTGAACGCCTATCCCCTGCGCCGGCGAGGCGGAGGCGGTATTGGTGAAGATCGCGTTGGCGCTGTCCGCGGTGGTGCCGGAGAGGTAATACCCCAGCTGCTGGCTTTGCGCGCAGTGGACGGTGAGCGGCACGGCCATCGAGCCCGGGTAGTCGGGGAGGGTGACGGTGACATCGCGGGCGGAGACGTCGCAGCCGCCGGTGGGGACCACCACGTCGTTATTGGCGTAGATGTTCCAGATGAACTGGAAGGAGTCGCTATTGTAGTTGTTGGTCTGATGCAGGATCAGCACCGCGATTAACGATCCTGCGGTGATGGCCACTCCACCGGCAGTGCTCACCGGCGTCAGATACAGGACGGCCGGCCAGGGTTTATCGGTCCGTGAATCATAAATCACCCGCGCGGTTTCCGTGGTGGTCGGGAACGGGTAAGAGGTGCCGTTATATTTCACGGTGCCTGAAAAACTCGACAGCACACCGCCATAGGCGGATCCGCGCTGCAGGGTCACGTAGTCGGTGATCGTTTCCGGATAGTCGTTATGGCAAAAAATCTGCGTAGAGAGGTCGACCACCAGGTTTTGCCCGACGTTCACCGCCGGGGTCAGGTTAACGTAGACGTTGGCTGACCCGCCGCCGATGGGAATCGTCGCCCCGGTGGCCGTTTTGCAGGCAAAGGACCAGGCGTTCATCGACCAGCCCAGCAGCAGCAGGGTGGTGAACAGGGGGATTATTTTTTTCATCATGATGCTCTCCTGGCTCAGGCGTAGGTATAGGTGACGTTAATCACCGCCTGAATGGTGCCTTGCGTGGCGCCGCCGTTGACGGACAGCGCCCTGACCTGCAGCGGGAAGCGAGCGGACTGGCTGGCCTCATCCACCTGTACCGACTGGCTGCTGCCATTGTTCAGCGTGGTGCCGTCCTCGTTCTGCAGTTCGAGCTGAATATTGCCCGCCGTTCCCTGGTTTTTGTAATAGCCGGTGCTGTCCGCCGTTCCGCTGAAGGTGGCTTTCACCCGTGAAGTACCCACGGGGCAGTTGCTCAGATCCAGCGCCACGCTGTGCCAGGCCGATGCCGAGCCCGCACCGATCAGGCTAAAGGTATAGAGATCGCCCAGCTCGACGGTGGCATTGACGGTGGAAACCGTGCAGGGTCTGGCCACCACCTTGCCGTTGACGGTGAGAGTGACGTCGGCCGCCCGCAGGGAAGCGCTCGCGGTTAACAGGCCGGCCAGCAGCCAGCCCACATGAGTCCATTTCATTTCAGCCTCCGCTTACTGAAATTCCAGGGTGAATGTCGCTGTCGCATTGACATGCCCGGCGGTGACGGGCACCTGAGTGGCCATCAGCCGGGCGTAAAAGTTGAGAATATTGGTCTGGCCCGGGGTCAGCGTGGTCCAGGTCATGGTGGATGACGGCGCATTGACCGGCAGCCGGGACTGCTGCTGATCGAGAATTTCCACCCCCATTCCTGCCGCCGCCGAGGCCCCGGCATCGAGTTTTAACAGGCTGGTGTTGATGCTGTCCGCCACGCCGGTGAAACCGACCTTCACCGCGGTGACGGAAGTGCCGCAGGGCGACAGCACGATGCGGAACGGCACCGGCGGCGTCGTGGCCCCAACGGCATAAAACTGCTTCGCGGCGTTATCCTGTAAATCGACAGTAAAATCCTTCGATTCGCCGGCTACCGCGCAGGCGTTATCGCGGACATAGCCGCTGATGGTGATCGTGCTATCGGCGGCAAGCGCAGCCGGTGCGCCCAGGGTGAACAGGGTGCCCAGCAGATACTGCAGTGTTCTCATCATGATCTCCTTAGCGGCACGCGACCGAAAGCTGACTGAGCGCCTGCTGCTGGCTCTCCGGCGGCAGACGGTAATCGGCCACGCACTGAGCGTCCGGGCCATCGCCCCATTTCACCCGCACTTTGCCCGCCAGCGGCATCCCGCTCAGGTAGACCTGGCCGTTGTCCGCGACGATGCTGCCGCTCTGGTTGCTGTCGCCGGTGGCGAGGGCGCCAAACGGCACCGGTTTGCCGCGATGGGTCAGCGTCATCAGGATCTTCATCCCCACCTGGGCGTTAAAGTTGGCGCGGACAATCGCCCCATGGGTGGGCACCACGCTGACCACCGCATCGTCAAGGTCGACATTGTCCGCCAGGGTGTTGGTATCCAGCGCGATCCGGTTTTCGCGATACTCAGTGGCATAAGGCAGGACGGCATACCCGCGCCAGTCGGTGCGTACCCCGGTCTGGTTTTCCACTTTCACGCCGCCGGCGCCGGGGGCTTTCACCAGCACCACGGTATCGTTTAACGGTTGGCTCAGAGTGATGCCGTTGGCGTGCGCCAGCACGCCGCCGCTGACCCCGTAGTAGAGCTGTTTAAAGCCATCGCTGCGGCTGTAGCCGACGTTGGCGTTGCCGTAGCCGCCGCGGTAGTTGAGGGCGGTGTAGCCTGTGCTCCCGTTGTCGCCGTTGCCGCCGCCGGCATAGCCGGTCTGCACGCTATAGCTGAGGTTGTTGTCTTCCAGCAGGGTGCCGTACAGGCCCGCCAGATTGGTCATGCGGCCATTGAGATCGTGCGACAGGCTGTAGCTGGCGCTGGCGTGCCGCCAGACCGAGCGGCTGTCGGAACGCAGCCAGTGGCTGAAGGGGATATTGATATTGATCGCCAGCATTTGATCGCGCCCCTGCTGCCAGGCGTTTTTTGTCAGGCTGTAGCTTAGCGACCAGTTGATATCGTCCACGGCGGCGTTGAGGCCGGCCTGCAGCTGCTCATCGGCATCGTCGGTGCCCCAGTAGGTCTGGTGGCTACCGCTGAGATAGAGGGTGGCGGTGCGCCCCAACTGCTGAGTCACGCTCAGCTGCACCTTGCCGCGCTTGCTGTAAGCCAGATTGTAGTAGTCGGTAAATTTCGGTTTTACCTGGATAACGCCGTCCTGGGTTTCCACACTGTAGCCGCTCATCCGGCGGTAAGTGGTATCGGCAAAGTTATAATAGCCGCGGGTAGAGTAGCGGTAGCCCACCAGCTGCAGGTTGGTGCCGGTCTCATCCAGGGATTTGTTATAGAGAAAACGCACCGACTGCCCCTGATGTTCGCTGTCGTCAGCCAGGGTGGCGTTGGCCTGAGTGATATCCAGCGACAGGGCGCCGAAATAGCCCATGTTTTTCCCCACCCCAAGGTTAAAGGCGCGATAGCGGTCTGCCAGCTGGGTGCCGCCGTAGAGCGTCCAGCCTGCCGGCAGGCCATGCATGACCGTGCCCTGGAAAAAATCGGGCGTTTCCTGCTGACTGTTGCCGCTGCGGTACTCCCCGGCGGTGAGGGCGAAGCGGGTATGGCCTTCACGCTGGAGAACCGGCACCGTTGACCAGGGCACGCTGAAGACCTGGCGGGAGCCATCCGCTTCTTTGATCGTGACCTGCAGATCGCCGCCATTGCCCGCGGCGTAGAGATCGTCGATGGTAAATGGTCCCGGCGGCACTGTGCTCTGGTAGATTTCGTAGCCGTTTTGCCTGATTGACACCTGCGCCGTGCCGCGGGCGATCCCGTGGATCACCGGCGCAAAGCCTTTCTGGCTGTCCGGTAGCATATTGTCGTCGGAGGCCAGCTGGGCGCCGCAGAAGTTGATCCCGTCGAAGACATCGCCGTTGGTGTAGCTGTCCCCTAGGGTGAGTCGCGAACGCAGAGGCGTGATGTCCCGCTCAAGCCAGCTGTTAACGTGCTGCCAGCGATTCTCGTTGGATGAGGTGCTACCGCCGCTGCTGTAGCTCCAGGTGCTGTTATCGCGCAGACGCCAGGCGCCAATGTTCAGGCCGCTCTGTAGATTCAGATAGGCGTAACGGCTGCTGCCACCTGTGGTGTTATGGGCGTTATTGCCCGTGAAGTTATAGTTAATCAGCCCGGCGGTGATACCGTTATCCCACAGCTCCGGCGGAATATAGCCGCGCGCATGGTTACCCATAAATGCCTGGGGGACGGTGAGGTACAGGCGTTGCTGCCCGACGTCGAAGCGCGTGGTAGCTTCGCTGATAAGCGTGGTCAGCGGCACGCAGGCCGTGCTGTCCAGCGTCGCCATGCCCGGCACCCGACCGGTATCCACACCCATGCTCGCCAGCTGGCCGCGCGTCAGGCAGGGTGACAGACCGTGACCCTGGGCATCGGCCTGGAAAGTGACGTCCCGGGTGGTCATAAAACCATTGTTGAGATAAATATCGACGCGATAGGTGCCTGGCGGAACCTCCTGGCCTTTTTCAAATCCCGACAGGTCAGCCACTGCCGCCGGATCGTCAGCTAAAAAGCGGGGGTTAAAATAGAGGTCCGCCCGCGCGGCAAACGGCTGTGAGCAGAGCCACAGCGCCAGCGCCGGAGATACCAGGCGCCGGGCAGTTCGGCAACCTAAATGATCCAGTCCATATTTCCGATGTGACATTATCCCTCCGGTCCGACGTTGCCCGGCTGTCATTGCTTCTGGTCATGCGCAGCGTGTCCCGCGCGGCGGGGCGCTTCTGGGTTAGCGCAGCACGCCATTCATTTTCGGCGTCAGCGCGCCGTAATCATTAATCGTGCGATAGGTGATGGTGTTCCCGGCATCCGCGGGTAGCTTGACGCTGGTTTTGCCCATCGGCGGTACGAGGGCGTTCTCCAGAATGCGTGTCCCGGCGTTCAGTTCGGTCACCGTCAGGTAATAGGGGGTGGGGTTCGTCAGCGTCAGCGACGATCCGCTACGGCTAAAGGTCAGCTTTTCCGCCGCTTGATCCGGAGGCAGGGCCAGTTTTCCCGGACGGTAGTAGAGCTTGATGCGGCTGATAATCGCCAGCTGCAGGGTATTGTCGCTGAGCTTTGATTTATCCATCGAAGGGATCGCCTTCACGTTCATCCAGAACAGACTTTCCCGATCCTGCGGCAGCTGGTTATTGGTGGCGTCGATAATGCGCAGGGTGTTCTCTTTTTTACCCTGCATGGCAAACAGCGGAGGAGTGATGACAAACCGGCCGTCTCGCTGACCATCGGCATTTTCCACCCATGACTGAATAAGCCAGGTACTGTTGTCATCATTATTGGTCACCGCGAGCTGGACCTGCTTCTGTCCCGCCGGGTAGATAACCCGGGTCGCGCCAAGCGCAACGCCCGCCTGCGCGCTGGCGCTAAAGATACTGGCGGCGAAAAGCACACATCCTGCCAGTAAGCCATGCGCCATCGTTGCCGTTTTTCTCACATTATCTCCTTGTCTGCTCACCGTGTTGTCCTGTTTGTCTGCGGATTAATTACTGATAGGTCAATGAGAACCAGGCCTGGGCATTGGCTGCACCGCCGGTGACCTGGCGTCCGGTCGCCCGATATTTGGCGACGAAATTTAGCGTCGTCGGTCCGCGGTAGAGTGATATCCAGCGATCCGCTGGACGATTGAGCGGGAGCTGCTGGCCCTGGCTGTCGAATAGCGCAATACCGATCCCACTGGCGATCCCCGGACCTTCACCCACCGACAGCACGTCGGGGTTTTTTCCATCAGCCACGCCGTGAAAGGTCACCCCCACATGCTGGCTGACCGCCGTACTGCAATCCTGTAAATGAATCGCGAAAGGGATTGGGTTGCTGTCTTCGCCGACGGCATGAAATCGATTACTGCTGATCTGCCCCAGATTGACCGTCATCTGCCGATCGCCGGCTTCGACGCGGCAGGAGCTCGCCATTATCAGGCCCTGAAAACGCATGCTGCCCCCCGGCAGCGTGACGTTCCAATGATTACCGGCCAGCGCCAGCGGAGGCAGTAGCAGCAGCAGACCAGATTTCATTCCCTGCATCGTTTCACTCCGGTTGAAAATAGAGAGCGGGCCCTCCTGGCCCGAATAGCTTCCCTGCCTGACTCGGGTCTTACTCGTACTGCACTTTGAACGTGGCATCCGCGTTCGCTATACCAGCCGTCGCTGCGCCGGTCGCGTAGTAACGTGCCTGGAACGGGATGATGTTGGGGCCGTCATTCAGCGTGGTCGCAGCACTGAAGGTGGCGCCGTCCAGTGCCAGTGGCGTACCGGTATTGTCGAGGATCTGCACGCCGACGTTGGTTGCGCTGCCAGCGGCAGAGTTTTGCAGGGCCAGAACGGTGGTATTGCTGCTGTCGATGGCCGTACCGGCGAAGGCGACGGACGCTTTGGTGGCTACCGTAGTGTCGCAATCATCCAGCTGGATGTTGAAACCGACGGCCGAACTGGTGCTCCCCGCCGTGGCCAGTTTCGCGGAACGCACCTGGCCTAACTGAACGGTTTGATCGATAGAGCCGGCATCCACCGCACAGGCCGCATTAACGACTTCTCCTTTAAAATGCACGGTCCCGCCGTTGACCGTGGTGGTATCGGCCAGAGCTGCCGTGGAGCTCAGTGACAGTGCTGACACAACAATCATTGCCAGTGTTTTGATTTTCATACTGTTTTCCTTTGAACGATGTCGAAATAACGAACCGGATTGGCAGCCGTTGTGCCTTCCAGGCATTTCAGATTTCAGCCGAGTGGTCCGGCTGCCGGCTCTGCACAGTTTTCGCCCAACCGATGAGACAATTGGGGCCATTTTGACTCGTTGGGATAAATGATCTGTATTTTGTGTCAACCTGGTATTCTGTGGTTTTAAATTCTGCCAAATTTGGCTTTTATGGTAATATAATCTGGTGTGGTGGAAGGGAGTGCGAAAGGAATAGCGATGGCGCTGGCGACGGATCGCCGGTGCAGCAGAGATATGGTTAGAGAAAAGTGAGTAATTGCAGGTTTAAAAATAGATAATAATCAATGAGATATTATTTTTTTTGCGGAAATATGGCGCAGTGAGTTGCAAAATATGTCAAAACATTTTTATGATATAAACAGTTTGGCCCCAATTGACCTGTTCGTTATTTTTTTAATTCTTTAAAATCAATCTGTTAATTCATTTTTCTTCTTCTGGTCTTTTTCCTCTAAAAGATTATTTCTTTCCCAGATGCCAGCGAAACGTGCCGCATTACTGGCGGTGTAACGTACTGTGTGACGAATATTGCGATGTCCTAGATAATCCTGTATCAAACGCGTATCTGTCCCTCTTTCCGCCAGTTCATAGCCGCAGGCGTGACGCAGCATATGGGGGTGAGTGTGCGTGACGGTACCCGCATTTTCCCCGGCGGAGCGAATAATACGATACGCCTGCTGGCGGGAGAGCGCGGTGCCGCGGCGGGAGATAAACAGTGCGTCCGTTTTGTCCGCCGCTTTCCAGCCGGCACGGACCAGGCTCCAGCGCTCAATCGCCTCGCGCTCATCAAAACGCAGTGGATGAATCGTCGAAAAACCATTCTTTAATCGCCGCACATTAACCCGCCCTTCATGGAGATCCAGATCGTGATAATGCAGATCCAGCAGTTCGCTAATGCGCATGCCATGGCGAAAGGCCAGCAGAATGAGGCAGTAGTCCCGTTCGCCGGTAGGGCCCTGACGAGCAGCCTGCATCATGGCCTGAACTTCTTTGGCGGTTAGAAAACGACGTCGGTTCACAATAGTTGCTCCTGAAAATAGGTATGAATGACCGTCACAGCGAAACCATACGCCATGACGAAATAGGTTCTGTAATGCTAAAACGGTACAGGGTGAAGATGATTAATCACGAATTGATAACATATTACATTGCCAGACACTAAAAATATCGTCGGGTGATAATTCTTAATTTTAAAGATTTTAATCATCGGCTCAATAGTATCTGTGCGGGTTGCCGCCAGGTATATAAAATGAAAGGATATTTTTCACTACCAGCTGGGTAATGATACCAACGTGTTGATTTCGTATTTTCACTGACACCAGGATCATCCTGATGTTACAAGGATTGAATGACTACAGATTAAAATAGTCATCAACAGGTTGACAGCATTACCTACCAGCCGTTATTAAAAACACAGCCGCGGAAATTTTTCCCACCAATAAATACCCAGTCTAATTCCTGAGTAAACGCAGGGTTATATTAACTCTCAGTAATAAGGATTAAATAAGAACTTGTGGGAACAGTAATCCTAATTAACGCAGGGTTAATAATCATGAATATTTTAATTTGTCGACCGCTCGCGATACAACGCCATCCATGGCGTCAAGGCTATTGGATCAGCGACGATCGCTGTTTGTCACGGGGATTGTCCCAGATGCCATAGAAGCGTCCCGCATTGCTGGCGGTATACCAGACGGTGTGGCGGATATTGCGATGCCCGAGATAATCCTGTATCAAGCGGGTATCGATCCCCATATTCGCCAACGCAAAGCCACAGGAGTGCCGCAGCATGTGCGGGTGGATCTCCAGTGGCAGCCCCGCCAGTCCCCCTGAGGACGCGATAATCTGATAAAACTGTTGGCGGGAAAGGGGATTACCTTTGCGGGAGAGAAACAGCCATTCGCTGGCGGCCTGCGGCCAGCTGCTGCGAATGGCCAGCCAGCGCTTTAGGGCGTAGATCTCTTTATCCAGCAACGGGTGGGTAGTCGAAAACCCTTTTTTAAGCCGATGGATGTAAACACATCGGGCAGCAAGGTCGATATCCGATATTCGTAGACGACAGATCTCGCTGGCGCGCAGACCATGGATGAAGCACAGTAACGTCAGGCAATAATTACGTGCAGCATAAGGACCGGTATCGGCCGCTTTAAGTAAAGACTCAATTTCATTCTGAGTCAGGAAGTTCCTTTTTTTTATGTCGGCGTTATTCGTCATGGTTTTCCCTTTTATTGCAGGCATATTTTTGGTTTTCCGAGCCTGCGTCAGGTCATTGTTAAATTTGACTGCCTTTTTATTTTGAAACAGCGTGGTGATAACGTTTTAATTTGCTACGAGCGCGAGCGGTATCATGGGCTAGCTCCATTGCTAACGATAAGAGGCCGCGATCTGAAGGGTAAAGAAAGGGTGAGCTGGCTGAACTGATGAATCTTTCCTGGGGGTTTCCACGTCCTGTACATCCCTGATCCTCTTGATGATACCCGCATGATGATGAAGGCTTGGGCTTCCGGCCACGGCAAGGCGGCTATCAATGCCGTCATGATTGATTGCCTGTCTACTGGGCAATGTCACCCCTGTAAACCAGCCTCCCTCGCCGACAACCTTCGGGAATGGCATGAGAAATTTCTCAGACAAAATACAACCTTAAGTCGTCTGGATAGCATTCACTGCAAAACTACAACAGTGATTAAACCATACTGCAAAAAGCCTGGTGATAATAGCATTGTCTGTAATAGAGCACATTACGCCGTATTTCAACGGGTAAGCTTAATCTGGTACATGCGGTTGAATGAGATGAAAACTCCTCACGGTCAACGTATACAGGAAGATATCAATGGGAGGTAGTAGAGGACAGGTAAGTATTGCGACACGGTCTGGCGGCGGGTTGGAATACTCGCTTCGGCGCGGGAAGGACTCACATCCAGGATACGCCGAAGCCTGCCGGTTCACCACTTTTTGTCACGTGCCTCCTGGCGCTTGTCGCTGCGCCAGGTGGCCTGTACGGAAAGCGATGGCAGCAGTAACCAGGGTAAGTAAGCCTCTTTTCATGGAAGTGATCCTGCTGAAGAGTACAATAAATAGCAGTTAAAGAATATTCTTGCCGGAAACGCAGCATAATAACTGACAAAAAATGCTCGCCAAGAAATAAGTTATTTATTTTTATCTGTGATTTTTTGAGTAATTATTCCTGTTAAAAGGTATTGGTAACCAATAACGCATAAAAAGATATAGCTGTGGTATGCTCAAGATATTGAGGCATTCTGCGCTAATACGGTGTCGGGAAGATAGCGATCGGTAGATAATGCGGAGCCTGGTGACTACGAACAATCCCGTGAACAGCTTCGACAAATTCCTCACCCTTCAGCGCTGACGCCTTCGCTCGCCTGTCGTAAAGTTGCTGTCAGGCGGTTTACGTTTACTACAATGGTATAACGATGACGACTCCGATTGCGCTCCGCGACTGGCGCCTGCTGGCGGCCGGGTGCGGCGGCCTTCTACTGCTGGCCGCCGCTATCACCTTGCACAGCCACTGGGGTGACTTTCTCCAGTGGTGTCTCGCCACCCAAATTACCCTGCATCGCTATCTGGTGATGTACCTTCTGTTGCTGAATAACCATCAGTACAGCGGCGGTATCTGGCTGCTGGTGGGGGCCTTTCTCTATGGCGTGCTGCACGCCGTCGGACCGGGACACGGTAAATTTATCGTGACGACCTACCTGAGCACCAATCAGGAGAGCCTGACGGCGGCGCGGGTGGTGCCCTTTCTCGGCAGCCTGTTGCAGGGCGTCACTGCGATACTCTTCGTCTTTATTCTTGCGGTGGGGCTGAATCTGGCCGCCGGCGATCTTAGCGCCAGCCGCTGGTACGTCGAGAAGATCAGCGCCCTGACCATCGGCGTCTTTGGGGCTTATGTTATCTTTCGCGCTCTGCAAAGCCTGTGGCCGACAAAACAGGTGATTCGCCGTCTGACGCCAGCGCATCAGCATGACGCCTCGTGCGGCTGCGGCCATCACGGCGTGGGGCAGGATCTGCAGGGCGCTGACTGGAAGACGCGCCTTGGCGTGGTGCTGGCTATCGGCGTTCGGCCCTGTAGCGGGGCGATCATGATTTTATTATTCGCCAATGCGTTGGGGATTGTTAGCTGGGGCATCGCCGCGGTGATGAGCATGGCGCTGGGCACCGCGCTCTCGATCCTCGGTCTGTCGCTACTGGTTCACTATGCGCGCCATCGGACGGTCAAACGATTGGCCACGAATCACCGCCCGCGGCCCTGGCTGGTTCCGCTGATGAAGATCCTCGGCGGTCTGGCGCTGATCCTCTTTGCCGTGGGATTGTTTTTCAGCGTGGTGCCGATCAGCGCCAACGGCGACTTTATCGCCGCTGGCTGTTAGCCCGTTTCCAGCAGTCGCATCAACACCCGCAGCGCCTGATCCAACTGCTGGCGTTCACCGTCACTGAGTCCTGCCAGCAGTTGCCGTTCGTTGTCAACGTGGGTTTCCACTGCGGCATCGATCCGTTCGCGTCCGGCGGAAGTCAGGGCGACCAGCATACTGCGGGCATCCTCCGGATTGGGCAGGCGGGTAATAAACCTGCGTTTCTCCAGCGCCTTCAGACGATGGGTCATGGTGCCGGAGGTAATCATCAGCGTGGAGAAGAGCTGGGTGGGCGAAAGTACGAAAGGCGCTCCGGCGCGCCGCAGCGTCGCCAGCATGTCAAACTCCCAGCGCACCAGATCGTGGCGCGTAAAGGCCACTTCCACCTGCGGCTCCAGCAGCATAGCGCATCGTTTCAGGCGACCTATCGGCCCCATGGGGCTGCAGTCGAGGTCTGGCCGCTCCCGCTGCCACTGGGCGAGGATGCGATCCACGGCGTCGATCGGCGGTGATTTGTCCATTAGTGCTCACTTGTCTTGATATCAAGATACTTGGCGGTACATACTTCACTCACTAATTTACCTTGAAGTGAAGATAAAATCATGGCTTTTCTCTCACGTAATCTGATTCTCGACCTGCTGCTCACCGCGCTGGCGTCCGCTATCTGGGGGACGACCTACATCGTCACCTCCCAGTTTCTTCCTCCTGACCGCCCATTTATTGCTGCGCTGCTGAGGGTGCTGCCGGCAGGTATCGCCCTGCTGATCTGGAGCCGTCGTTTTCCGCAGCGCGGCGAATGGGCAAAGCTGATCGTTACCGGCATCTTAAATATCGGCGCGTTTCAGGCGCTGTTGTTTATCGCCGCCTATCGCTTACCCGGCGGGCTGGCGGCAGTGATCGGCGCGATCCAGCCGCTGCTGGTGATGCTCCTCGCCTGGTGCGTCGACCGGCAGCGCTCGCCCTGGCTGGCGGTGTTCTCCGCCATCGCCGGCATACTCGGTATGGCCATGCTGCTGCTGTCGCCGCACACCGTCCTCGACCCGCTGGGCATCGGCGCGGCGTTTCTCGGGGCGATCAGTATGGCGCTGGGCACCTGGCTCTCCCGGCGCTGGGCGCTCTCCCTGCCGATCGTCGCGCTGACCGGCTGGCAGCTGACGATCGGTGGGGTGGTGCTGGCCCCGGTGGCGCTGATCGTTGACCCTCCTTTGCATCAGGTAACAGTGCTGCAGGCGGCCGGCTATCTGTGGCTGTGCCTGGCGGGCGCCATGCTGGCCTATGGCCTGTGGTTTCGGGGGATTGGCCGCCTCTCACCGGTGGCCGTGTCGGCGATGAGTCTGCTGAGCCCGGTGACCGCCGTGGTACTGGGATGGATATTCCTCGGACAAAAGATCCAGGGGATGGCGCTGATGGGATTGATCGTGGTGCTGGCGAGCGTGCTGTCTATCCAGCGCGCGCTGGCGCGTCAGGCGGCGGGAGCAAAAACGAAAAAAGCCCCGTAACGGGGCTCGACATTGCTGCGTGCGGGGTGGGCGGCGGGAGCCAGACCAGCCACCCGCAGGCGGCCTGTCCGGCAGCTCCCTCTGCAACCATTCGCTTATTTAGACAGCTCGGCGGTCATATGGACCTGGTTGCCGGTGTACGCTTCGGTAATGTGATAGGAAGCGCCTTGTTCTTTCGCAATGGTTGCGATTTTCGCTTCTGCGCTGTCCAGGGTGTCTGCTGTCACGCTCACCGGATGAGCGAAGCTAGCGAAAGAGACCAGGGAGAGCATACCGGCAGCGGCGAGTAATTTTACGTTTTTCATGGTGTTTGTCCTTTTAACTTTTATGGTGGAAAGCATGTTTGCTTTCGATGGACTTATAATAAGCCTGCTAACTATAACGCGCGTGGCAAAAAGTGCGATTTAGATCACATTTTTATGGCGGTTTGATGGCGTAAACATGATCGTTTATCTATTTTTTAGTTTAAAAACAATGGATTAATGATTTGTTTCTGAAAGGGGGGATCACATGGGCTGCCCTTGTTCAGGGAGAGGAATGCGCCTCATTCATGCTTTCATCATTCGTTGTGTGAATGGTTTGGTGCTGTTTTCACCACCGCAAAGGCAGATTCAGACTTATCGCGATGGCCTTCCGAGGGCTTTTTCTGCATGCTGTTGCGGTCACTTTCTCTCGCTCTGGCGTTAGGCTTGCTGCGCTGTAAACAACCACCCTCGCGTTTTCATCTATCAATGACTGTTTATTAATAGTCGATGGTTATCTGTTATATAACTTAATGAAACGTGAACAAATGTATATTTGTCGGCGAATAAATAGCATTCTTTGACGCCGATAGCACCAGCGAACTTATATTTTTAGGTTCGTTACCTGACGCCTTAAATATTGCGGCTCCCGGTCAGTCGAAGATTCTATTAGCAGTGGCATAAATCAGCATCGCCTGATGTTTCTGGTTCTATGCGAATTCACAGTGTGCTCATTGATTCGTAATTCACTCTGACAAGGAAATGGCAATGAAAAAGGTTCTTCTCTCTGCAGCAATGGCAACCGCGTTTTTTGGCATGACTGCTGCCCATGCAGCTGATACCACTGTTGGCGGCGGCCAGGTTAATTTCTTCGGTAAAGTTACCGATGTATCCTGTACTGTTTCCGTTAACGGCCAGGGCAGCGATGCGAACGTTTACCTGTCTCCGGTAACCCTGACTGAAGTTAAAGCGGCAGCAGCGGATACTTACCTGAAACCGAAATCTTTCACCATTGACGTCTCTAACTGCCAGGCTGCTGATGGCACTAAACAGGATGACGTAAGCAAACTGGGCGTGAACTGGACCGGCGGTAACCTGCTGGCTGGCGCAACCAGCAAACAACAGGGCTACCTGGCGAACACCGAAGCTTCCGGTGCTCAGAACATCCAGCTGGTGCTGTCTACTGACAACGCTACCGCGCTGACCAACAAAATCATCCCGGGTGACAGCACTCAGCCGAAAGCGAAAGGCGACGCTTCCGCTGTAGCCGATGGCGCGCGTTTCACCTACTACGTAGGCTACGCCACCAGCGCGCCGACCACGGTAACCACCGGTGTGGTTAACAGCTACGCGACTTACGAAATTACTTACCAGTAATTCCGTCAGAAAATAAAACTGCCCCGCGATGGGGCAGTTAATAACAATAATAAAGCGGCAATGTCCGCCGCTTGTATTTTTATTCTGAGGTCAGCATGAAGCGTATTGCCCTTTTTTTCTGTTTCATTTTTAGTTTTGCGGCCCATGCCAACAATATTATTGTTAACGGTACCCGCTTTATTTATCCAGGAAATGAAAAAGAAATAACGGTACAGCTTTCAAATAACGCCGACCGTCCGGCGCTGGCGCAGGCCTGGCTGGATAACGGCGATGCCGATGCCACACCGGATACCATTACCACCCCGTTTATTATCACCCCGCCGATTTCGCGCGTTGACGCCAAGAGCGGCCAGACGCTGCGTATTAAGCTCGGCAGCAGCGCCGGTCTGGCGAAAGATAAAGAGACGCTGTGGTGGCTGAATCTGCTGGAAATTCCGCCGGTGGTGGCCAATCAGAAAAATGAAGGCCAGAACGTGCTGCAGCTGGCGATCCGTTCGCGCTTTAAATTTATTTATCGTCCTGCCGGACTGGGCAACCGCGATGCGGCGGCCGAGAAGCTGACCCTGACCGCCAGCGGCAGTAGTCTCGCCATCAACAACCCGACGCCGTTCTACATTACCGTCAGCCGTATTTCCCGCGACGGCGGTAAAGCCCTGAACAGTAAAACCGTGATGCTGGCGCCGCAGTCCAGCCAGACGGTGGCGCTCTCCTCCGCCGTCAACCGCGGCGAAACCCTGACCGTTAACAACATTAATGACTATGGCGCCGATGTCGCAGTGAAAGTGGCCGTTAAATAAGGGAAAAGCTAATGAAGCAGAGGTCATTCTGCCCGGGAAGATTAAGCACCGCGATCGCCATCGCGCTGTGCTGCTTTCCGCCATTTTCCAGCGGACAGGAAAACCCGGGAACGGTATATCAGTTTAACGACGGCTTTATTGTCGGCAGTCGCGAAAAGGTCGATCTGTCGCGCTTTTCGACCAGCGCGATTACCGAAGGCACTTACTCCCTTGACGTCTACACCAACGACGAGTGGAAAGGGCGCTACGATTTACGCATCGCGCGCGATAAAGATGGTCGGCTGGGCGTCTGCTACACCAAAGCGATGCTGGCCCAATATGGCATCGCGGCGGAAAAGCTCAATCCGCAGCTGAGCGAGCAGGAGGGCTACTGCGGTAGCCTCAAATCCTGGCGCAACGAAGAAAACGTCAAAGACAACCTGGTCCAGTCCTCCCTGCGGTTGAACATTTCGGTACCGCAGATCTATGAAGATCAACGCCTGAAAAACTATGTCAGCCCGGAGTTCTGGGACAAAGGTATTACCGCGCTCAATCTTGGCTGGATGGCGAACGCCTGGAACAGCCATACCTCTTCGGTGGGCGGGTCGGATAACAGCAGCGCCTATCTGGGCGTCAACGCCGGACTGTCGTGGGACGGCTGGCTGCTGAAGCACATCGGCAACCTGAACTGGCAGCAGCAGGGTAAAGCGCACTGGAACAGCAACCAGACCTATCTCCAGCGCCCTATCCCACAGCTCAACTCCATCGTCAGCGGCGGGCAGATTTTCACCAATGGTGAATTTTTCGACACCATCGGTCTGCGCGGGGTTAATCTTTCCACCGATGACAATATGTTCCCGGACGGCATGCGCTCGTATGCTCCGGAAATTCGCGGCGTGGCGCAGAGCAACGCCCTCGTCACCGTGCGCCAGGGCAGCAATATTATCTATCAGACCACCGTTCCGCCCGGACCGTTTACCCTGCAGGATGTCTATCCTTCCGGCTATGGCAGCGATCTTGAGGTCTCGGTGAAAGAAGCGGATGGCTCGGTAGAAGTGTTTAGCGTGCCTTACGCCTCCGTCGCCCAGCTGCTGCGCCCGGGCATGACCCGCTACGCGCTCTCCGCCGGTAAAGTGGACGACAGCGCGCTGCGCAACAAGCCGATGCTCTATCAGGCGACCTGGCAGCACGGGATCAACAATCTGTTGACCGGCTACACCGGGGTCACCGGTTTTGACGACTATCAGGCCTTCCTGGTGGGGACCGGGATGAACACCGGCATCGGCGCGCTCTCTTTTGACGTCACCCATTCGCGGTTGAAGAGCGATGCCCATGATGACTCGGGTCAGAGCTATCGCGCGACCTTTAACCGCATGTTTACCGATACCCAGACCAGCATCGTGTTGGCGGCGTATCGCTACTCGACGAAAGGTTATTACAACCTCAACGACGCGCTGTACGCCGTCGATCAGGAAAAAAATAGTCGCAGCAACTACACCCTGTGGCGGCAAAAAAACGGCATGACCTTCACGGTGAACCAGAACCTGCCGGACGGCTGGGGCGGGTTTTATCTCAGCGGCCGTATCTCCGATTACTGGAACCGCTCCGGGACCGAGAAGCAGTATCAGGTCAGCTACAACAATTCATTTGGTCGTCTCTCCTGGTCGGCGAGCGCGCAGCGCGTCTATACGCCAGACAGCTCCGGTCATCGTCGCGACGATCGTATTTCACTCAACTTCAGCTACCCGCTGTGGTTTGGCGATAACCGCACCGCCAACCTGACGTCGAACACCTCGTTCAATAACTCGCGCTTTGCCAGCTCGCAGATTGGTATCAACGGTTCGCTGGACAGTGAAAACAACCTTAACTACGGCGTGTCGACCACCACCGCCACCGGCGGTCAGCATGATGTGGCGCTCAACGGCAGCTACCGTACGCCATGGACCACCCTCAACGGCAGCTACAGCCAGGGCGAAGGCTATCGTCAGAGCGGCATTGGCGCCAGCGGGACGATGATCGCCCACAGCGGCGGCGTGGTGCTCTCACCGGAAAGCGGCTCGACGATGGCCCTGATTGAAGCCAAAGACGCGGCCGGGGCGATGCTTCCGGGATCGCCGGGCACCCGTGTGGACAGCAATGGTTACGCCATCCTGCCGTATCTGCGCCCGTACCGGATTAACGCCGTGGAAATCGACCCGAAAGGCAGCCATGACGACGTGGCCTTCGATCGCACCGTGGCGCAGGTTGTGCCGTGGGAAGGCAGCGTGGTTAAGGTCGCGTTCGGCACTAAGGTGCAGAACAACCTCACCCTGCAGGCGCGCCAGGCGAACCACGAGCCGTTGCCGTTTGCGGCAAGTATTTTCTCCCCCGACGGCAAGGAGATCGGCGTTGTCGGCCAGGGCAGCATGATGTTTATCAGCGATGCGAACGCCAAACGCGCGATTGTGAAGTGGAGCGGCGGGCAGTGTTCGGTGGATCTGGGACAGCAAACAACAAAGGATAGCGTATGTCGCTGAGGAAATTACTAACGCTTTTTATCGTCTTAATGGCGCTGGGAACCACCTCGTCCTGGGCCTCCTGTACGCGTCTCTCATCGCCAACGGTGATGCTGGACATGGTGGTGGGCAGGGTGGTGGTGCCCCCGGATCTGCCGGTGGGCTCGGTGATCCTTACCCGCGACTGGACGATGAGCGCTCCCGGCGGGGCAAGCTATCGCTGTACTTCCGGCACCAACCGATTTGCGGCGAAGATCGTGTCGCCAGGGGCCACGGACCTTGGAAATAAAATCTACTCCACCAACGTGCCGGGAATCGGCATGCGTTTCAGCCGCGGCGGCGCAACGGTAAATATCGTCTATCCCGACGTCTTTTCGTCCCGGGTATATAACACCACCAATTATTCCCTCGAAGGGTCGCGCTTTACGCTGGAGATTATCAAAACCGCGGCAACCACCGGCAGCGGCACCCTGGCGGCGGGTAAGTACACCTCCTACGACTGGGAGAGCGGCGGTAACCCGATCCTCGAAACCTATCTGAGCGCCAACGCCATCACCGTGGTCTCGCCCTCCTGTTCGGTGCTGAGCGGGAAAAATATGAATGTCGATGTGGGTTCCATCCGGCGCACCGACCTGAAAGGGGTCGGCACCACCGCCGGCGGGAAGGATTTTAATATCGACCTGCAGTGCAGCGGCGGCCTGAGTGAAACGGGATATGCCAACATTAGCACCTCGTTCTCCGGTACCCTGGCCACCAGCACTACCGCCACCATGGGCGCCTTGCTGAATGAAAAAGCCGGCAGCGGGATGGCGAAAGGCATTGGCATCCAGGTGCTGAAGGATGGCTCCCCGCTGCAGTTTAATAAGAAATACACCGTCGGCCGCTTGAATAATCAGGAGACCCGCTACATCACCATACCGCTGCACGCGCGTTTTTATCAGTATGGCCCGACGACCAGCACCGGCGAGGTGGAGTCGCATATGATCTTTAACCTGACGTACGATTAATACGGGAGGGGGAATGAAGGGATTGCCGAAAAACACTATCGCGTGGCTGCTATTTTGCGGCAGCCTCGCCGCCCCCTCGGCGTGGGGTTTTGAGACCAATTACGATCGCGGGCGGGTCGATTTTGCCGGGCGGGTGACGGATATTTCCTGTAGCGTCGCGCTAAACGGCGGCCAGCATGCCGGCAGCGGTAATGTCTGGCTGGCTCCGGTCAGCCTGGCGGAAGTCCACGATCGCGGGGCCGGGGCGTTTATGAAACCGCAGCCGTTTACCCTGGCACTGTCAAACTGCCAGCTGCGCCATGATGGTGGGGCAGCCTCGCAGGATGAGGTGCGTCGGGTCAGCGTGCGCTGGGTCGATGGTTTTTTACTGACGGCGGTCGGTAACGAAAACGCCGGGTATCTGGCCAATACCTTGCCGGATGGAGCGCAGAATATTTATCTGGCGCTATCGACTAACGATAATAATACGCTGGATAAGAGTAATAAAATTGTCCCGGCGGACCCGCAGCAAAATCAGGTGCGTTTGCAGGAAAGCGCGGTCAGCGGCGGCCTGTTCACCTATTACGTTGGCTATGTTTCGCCAACGCCGAAAAGCGCCACCAGCGGGCCGATTACCAGCTGGGCAACGTGGGAATTAGTTTATAATTAAGTGACGTTAAAAAGCCGGGAATTCCCGGCTTTTTTTACATGGCAATATCATCGGCGACCAGTTGTTCAATACTGACTTCCCGCCAGTAATGTCCCTGGATAGCAAACCACTCCATTCCCTGCAGCCATTCTTTATGGGCTTCGCTTTCGACACCTTCAATAATCACATTATGATGGTTGCGCGATAAAAAGGTCACCAGCGCATCCATCAGCTGGCGGCCGGACTCTTTGCGCATCAGGTGCCAGAAAAAATCCTTATCAATTTTCACATAGTCAAAGTGATAACCGCGAATAGCGTTAATTCCCGCGTAGCCGGAGCCGAAGTCGTCGAGCCACAGTGAGGTATCCTGTGGGCTCTGCCAGGCGGCAAGAGAATTATGCAGCAGATTCTCGGCGTTTTCGGTTACCTCGAAATGGACGCAGGTCAGGGCGGCGATTTTGGCTTTTATATCCTTCTGGCGCAACAGGTTCAGGATATGGTCATCAACGTTAATTGTTGCGGAAATATGGTTACGTAAAAACCAGGCTTTATGCTTTTCAATCAGTGCCAGTTGTTCGAGAAAAATACGTTCACGAACGGCGGCGGTAGCATGGCGGAAAAAATCTTCGGGGGAAATAGAAAGATTATCAAAGCGGCTTAAGCATTCCACCGCGACCAGAGTACCTTGTGGGGAAAACATTTTCTGAAAGACGTAGCGTACAGCGATATCATTACGAGATAAAATGTTGTCTTCGAATATTTTAGTGTTCATTATCCCTCTTCACGAGGTTAGTCAGACAATAGGCAGAGGATACATTAATTATAGGCTACCTGATGATTAATGGGAATGGCGGGAAATGTAAATCAACAGCGAATAAGTACGCTTTATCCGCTACTGATTTACCGGGAGAACATTTAGCATTGATGGAGAGCGGCAATACGCTGATTCATAGTGTGGGAATTATCAATACCCAGTTTTTGCATGATATGGATGCGGTGGCTATGAACCGTTTTATGAGCAATGCCGAGCAGGGCGGCAATACGCTTATTATTATTGTTGGCAATGAGCAGTTCGAGGATCTGACACTCCCGTGGTGAAAGCTGTTTGCGCAATCCTCGCGGCGGCAGTTCGCTGACGCCTTTGGCGCGCTGGACGATAGATGAAAAAAGAGTTAGCGGAGATTTCTCACTAATAATCATAGCGTTGTCAAAGTTTATCAACTCTCTGCACAGCCCGACAATGTCGCTTTTCACCATTAGCACCGGCTGCTGGCAGCGCAGCAGGGAAAGGCGGAGCGCATTCAGCAGATCGACGATTCTGATGGCAGAAATATCCTTATTAATTAAATTGAAAATAATCGTCTGGGCCAGTGGCAGATGTTTCTCATGGATGACATCGGCATAACTCAGACGGGTGGCATTTTCATGGCTATCAATAAGGTAGTGATAGATTGAGTGACCAATGAGATTGTCATTGGTGTACAGCAATATACTGTCCAAGGTTGTCAGATTCTCTTTTTGCGCTTGGCTTCTAAGATCAGGTCCAGCAGTATCTTCTCTATTCTGCGCTGGTCATCGAGATGGCGGAACTTAAACTGGCAGGATATCTGATAGTAGCTCTCACTCTCTTCATTAGCGTTATCCAGGGTGATAACAATGACATTTTTGACCACCAGGTCGATGGTGATCTCGCCATATTCTGCAAGCATAAGTACGGCGTTTTTCAGTAAGGCGTTGTGGCTGAGAAATTTAAGATTCGGCGTTTTGGTCATCAATGCGCAACCGCCATCTGAAATGTCTTTGATATCGAAAAGATAGTTTTCGCCGTTTTTATGGCGGCCGCGGCAATAAAAGTCATGCTCATGGCGTAAACGAAAGCGGGGATCGCGGCGACGCTGCACTACCTGCAGGCATTCAGGCAATGAAAAAGCGTAGCGGATACCTTTATCGACACCGCTATTGTCATGTTTTGTCAGGGCCGCATTAAACTCTATTTTCCCTGAATCGCTATGCAGGAGAAAGCGAATTTTATGCCCGGACGGGATTTTGCGATGGGTCTGAATATGAAACTCGGCAAAGTCCACGCGCGTCAGTTGGGTTATGATACTGGTGTTGTTAAAAAATATTTCAATTTCAGTACGTTTGCGCAACTCCTCTCTGAAAATAGCAATAATTTCATACTTACTGGTCTTTATCGTTCCCTCTGTCATATGCATCCCTTGTAAATAGTTGTCGTGAGGCGTTTGATTTTTCTTATAGCAATAGCAACATTCTGATTGGGTTAATCAGATGTTTTTATGAGCGTTTGATGTTATTGACTATCTTTGCAGCCAGATTGATATGTATAAACTTGGAATTTGATATTGTATTTCCTGTAATCAAGAGTTTCGAATTTTGGTCATGACAAAAACGACAACGGCCTCCAAGCTGGAGACCGGTCGAAGGATAAAAACTTAAGTTTAATTAACGGGGATAATGAGAGAACGATCGTCGATCACGCCCCATTTGTAGGATCTATAGTGCCAGTAGCGGTGAGGTTTTTCCAGGCAAATATTGAGGAGGGATAGGGTTCCCTCCATTTTGTCTGGCAGGTCAGCGGCGCGCGGCGGTGGCGATATTATCGAGGGTGCGCAGCGCTTCCGCGGGCAGGACCAGCTCGGCAGCGGCAATATTTTCCGCGAGGTGCGTGCGGGAGGAGGTGCCGGGGATCAGCAGAATATTTGGCGCTCGCTGGAGCAGCCAGGCGAGGGCGACCTGCATCGGCGTCGCCTCAAGCGAAGCCGCGACCTCGTTCAGCTCCTGCGCCTGCAACGGCGTAAAACCGCCCAGCGGGAAAAAGGGCACCCAGGCGATGTGCTGGGCGGCCAGCGCATCCACCAGCGCGTCGTCGGCGCGATGGGCAACGTTATAAAGGTTTTGCACGCAGACGATGGGCGTCATTTTCTGCGCATCCGCGACCTGCTTTGCCGTCACGTTGCTGAGGCCGATATGGCGGATTAATCCTCGCTCTTTCAGTTCCAGCAGGGTGGCGAGTGGCGCCTCCAGCGAACCCTCCACCGGGCCGTGCGGGCTCAGCATACTGCGCAGATTAACCACTTCCAGTACCTCAAGCCCCAGGTGACGCAAATTGTCTTCAACGGCCTG
Source organism: Klebsiella sp. HMSC16A12 (assembly GCF_001808265.1). NCBI lineage: Bacteria > Pseudomonadati > Pseudomonadota > Gammaproteobacteria > Enterobacterales > Enterobacteriaceae > Klebsiella > Klebsiella sp. HMSC16A12. Next base: position 77,528 of record NZ_KV792625.1, on the reverse strand, counting down.
GGTCAGTTCGGCGGGCGACATGGCCGGTAGCCAGTTGCCTTTCTCGTCACGGCGGGCGCTGACCTTGGTGACAATGCACAGATCGTCAGGGTAGGGGTGGAGCGCTTTGCGGATCAACTGATTGGTGACATGTGGACCGTAGAAATCAGAGGTATCGATATGGTTTATCCCGGCCTCGACGGCGGCCTGTAGTACGCGCACCGCTTCTTCAGGATCTTTGGGCGGGCCGAAAACACCGGGGCCGGCCAGCTGCATCGCGCCGTAACCTAAGCGATAGACCTGGCGATCGCCGAGCGTGCCGCGACCGGATAAGATGACACTGGACATAAGAACTCTCCTCACGGTGGCTAAGCCGTAAGTGTAATCCGCTCACAAGGAAGGCAAGGGGGAGAATATTGTCAGAATGTGCGACAGCAGCTCAGGCAGCCGCTGTCGCCAGAGGGGATTAGCCGAAGAACATCACCGACACGCAGAGCAGGCCAACCACCAGCGTAATGGCGTTACCCACCGAGCGGTACGGCTTCAGCGCCGGAATGAGCCATGTCGACAGCGTGGGCATAATAAACAGGATCATGGCGATAAGCGGTCCGCTGATAGCGTAGATCATTGAGATCGCATTCGGGTTGATAAAGCACACCGCAAAAGTGAAGGCGGAGACCAGCAGGATCGACATCGCGCGGTTGAAAGCGCGGCTCTTACGCACGCCCAGCAGGCCCAGCGAGCTTTTGACGATTTCGCTGGCGCCCTCAATCACTCCGAAGTAGGTTCCGAGAAACGATTTCGACATAGCGACGACGGCGACGATGATGCCGGTCACCGCCAGCCATCCCGGCGCGCCTGGCACCATCGACAGGGCGGAGAGGATAGTCACCCCCTGATCGCGGGCGGTCTCTATATAGGTTGCCGGGATCGCCAGCAGACAACTGAAGACAAAAAACAGCACGCTGGCGCAGATGATGGTGTAGGCCACCTTCATGATTTTTTTGCATTTACCCATGGCCAGGTCGCCGTGTTTCTCCTGCTGATCGATAGCAAAAGTCGAGATGATCGGCGTATGGCTAAAAGCGAAAACCATCACGGGAATAGAGATCCAGACCTGGTGGAGCGTCTGCGGGCTGAACTGCATCTGGCTGGTGAGATGCTCCGGATGCCAGTCGCGGATTAAATAGAGGGAGAGAAACAGGAAACAGGCGATAAGCGGGAAGACCAGAAAGCCCATCACCTTGATGGTGACCTGCCGTCCCATGAGAAAGATCAGGTTGAGGACCAGCACGACCCCCAGACTCAGCAGCGCACGCAGCCCTGGGGTCATCGGCGTGCGATGCGCCACCTGTTCGGCCAGCGAGTTGGTGATGGCCACGGCGTAGATGAGCACCACCACAAAGAAGGCAAGGAAATAGAGGCCGGTGATCAGGTTGCCAATTTTCTTACCATAGTAGTGATTAACTGCGCCGGTGATCCCGGTTCCCGGCGCGATATTGGCCGAGAGAATAAACTGGCTCAGCGCTTTGTGGGGCCAGTAAGTGAGCGGCCAGGCGACCAGCGCGGTGATGAACAGCACAATGGCGCCAGCCGAACCCAGCTGGATCGGTAGAAATAGCGTCCCAGCGCCTACTGCAGTGCCATATAAGGCAAAACTCCATAGAGTTTCTTCTTTAGACCAAATTTTAGACATTATGCGACTTTATCAACCGTCAAACCAAAAAAAAGGAGTGCAATTTACCATATTTATGGTTCGTCTGTTGCGATAGTTTTTGGTGATAAAGTCGCGGCGGATCGTCGAAGATCCGCGCCGGGATTAACCGCGCGCCGTCTGGCGCGGGCGGCGGTGACGAATAACGCGCTCGCGCAGGGTGTCCCATACCCAGTTAAAGGCCATGGTGTAGGGCAGGAAGAAAAGCATAAAACCGATCTCCAGCATAAACGCCTGCAGCAGCGAGACGCCCAGCACGATCGCCACCATGGTGACGCCAATGATGACGAATCCGGTTTCGAAACCGAGCGCGTGCAGGGCGCGTACTTTCAGCTGGCGGGGGAAGCGGGAGACCGGCCACAGGCGATCGAACGCCGCGTTATAGATAATGTTCCATACCATCGCCAGGGTGGCGAGCAGAATGCTCAGTCCGCCCATCTCCACTACCGAGCGCTGCATCAGCCAGGCGGCGGTAGGGGCGAGGATCAGCGTCGCCAGTCCTTCGAAGGTGATGGCGTGGATAACGCGTTCGGTGAGCGTCTTGCGCTGATGTGGGGTCTGTTGCATGGCGAGCTACCTCCAGTTTTAGCCTGAACAGGAAATTACCCGGCAGTTTATGGAAAAATATGATAAACAAAAGATAGGACCCATCGATATTGTAGATACATCATGCGTTATTCACCGGAAGCCTTAACCGCCTTTGTCGAGGCGGTCGACAGCGGATCGTTCTCCGCCGCCGCCCGCCGCCTGCGTAAAAGTCAGTCGACGATCAGTACCGCCATCGCCAATCTGGAGGCCGATCTCGGTGTAATCCTCTTTGACAGGGCAACGCGGCAACCGACGCTGACCCCGCAGGGGGAGCAGGTGCTGAGCTATGTCAAAGCGATTCTTGCCGCCAGCGAGCGGCTGGACGAACTGGCTGTGTCGCTGTCCGGCGAGACGGAGCCGCGGCTGACCTTCGTGCTCTCCGATACTCTGCACCCGGACGTGCTGGAAGATCTGCTGGTGCAGTTTGACCGCCGCTTTCCTCATACCGAGTTTGAGTGTTTGATTGGCGAAGACGAGGATGTGATCGATCTCCTGCAAAAATCCCGCGCCCAGGTGGGGCTGATTGAGGCGAGGGAGCGCTACCCCACCGATATCGGCAGCACCCGCCTGCCGCTGCAGACGGCGATGGGCATTTATGTAGCCCCTGGCCATCCGTTGGCGGCGCAGGGTAAGGTCGCCTGGGATGAGCTGCGCAGCTGGCGCGAGCTGCGTTTGAGCACCTTTCTGGCCAGCGCCACCGAACCTGCCGCAGGCCAGGTCTGGTCGGCGCCAAACTACCTGCTGCTGCTCAGCATGGCGGCGCAGGGGTTCGGCTGGTGCATTCTGCCCAGCGCGCTGGTGGCGGAGTTTGCGCCGCAGGGCGGGCTGGTGGCGCTCGATATCCCCGGCTGGCCGCGGGCAATTTCAGTCGATCTGCTGTGGAATAAGAAAGCGCCGCCGGGAGCGGCCGGCAGCTGGCTGCGTCAGCACCTGCAGCGGCGTGAACGTTAACGAATAGCTATTTCTTTGTGATTGGCTTCACTTTTTTTAAACAATTACAAAGTTTTTTGATAACAATTATCTAGTATATCGCTGTTTCTTTGCGCAAATGCATGGGCAGGGGTAGAGGATGAAGGATGTCGTGATCGTCGGCGCGCTGCGAACGCCGATTGGCTGCTTTCAGGGCGCATTATCGCGCCATTCAGCCGTCGAGCTGGGGAGTGTGGTGGTGAAGGCGCTGGTGGAGAAGACGGGAATCGATCCGCACAGCGTGGATGAGGTGATCCTCGGCCAGGTGCTGACCGCGGGGACCGGACAAAATCCGGCGCGTCAGTCCGCTATTCGCGGTGGGCTGCCTAACACCGTATCGGCTATCACCATTAACGATGTCTGCGGTTCCGGCCTGAAGGCTCTGCACCTCGCTACCCAGGCGATCCAGTGCGGGGAAGCGGACGTGGTGATCGCTGGCGGCCAGGAGAATATGAGCCGAGCTCCGCATGTGCTTACCGACAGCCGTACCGGCGCCCAGCTGGGCAACAGCCAGCTGATTGACAGTCTGGTGCATGATGGGCTGTGGGATGCTTTCAACGATTATCATATGGGCGTCACGGCGGAAAACCTGGCCCGGGAATTTGGCATCAGTCGCGAGCTGCAGGACGCCTGGGCGCTCAGCTCACAGCATAAGGCGCGCAAGGCGATTGATTCCGGTCGCTTTCGCGATGAGATCGTCCCGGTTGTCACCGAGCATAACGGCGCGGCGCGCACCGTGGATACCGATGAACAACCGCGGGTGGATGCCAGCGCGGAAGGGCTGGCCAGCCTGCAGCCCACCTTCGATCGCCTTGGATCGGTGACCGCCGGCAACGCCTCAAGCATCAATGACGGCGCGGCGGCGGTAATGATGATGAGCGAGGCTAAAGCGCTGGAGCTGGGGCTGCCGATCCTCGCGCGGATCCGCGCCTTCGCCAGCGTCGGCGTCGATCCGGCGCTGATGGGCATTGCCCCGGTGCATGCCACCCGTCGCTGTCTGGAGCGGGCCGGCTGGCGGCTGGACGACGTCGATCTGATCGAAGCCAATGAGGCCTTTGCCGCTCAGGCGATCTCGGTTGGTCGGGTACTGGAGTGGGATGAGCGCCGGGTCAACGTCAACGGCGGCGCGATCGCCCTCGGCCACCCCATCGGCGCCTCCGGCTGCCGGATTCTGGTGTCGCTGGTGCATGAAATGATCAAGCGCGATGCCCGCAAAGGTCTGGCGACGCTGTGCATTGGCGGCGGTCAGGGCGTGGCGCTGGCGGTAGAACGCGCATAGCGCTATACCTCGATTTCCATGGCCTCCTGCGGGAGGCCTTTTTTATGCGCCGTGCTTTGCCGAACCCTTATTTTTCCCTCCCTCTTTCACTCTCCCCGGCGAAATTATTGAGCTTCGTCACGTCTTGTTGTGCCACCTTTTTTGAAACAAATAACTACGATCCTGGTCACTAAAACTGTGGTGCCTAAAAAATAAAATGATGTTTCATAAAAACGAAATGTCATTTTATTTATTGTAAGGGTACCCTATGTTAAAACGCTCTCTGGTTCTCGCCGCCCTCTGCGGTATGTCTTTTGCAGCAACCGCGGTAACGATAGATTTACGTCATGAATTTATTGATGGCGGAAAGAGTGATAAAAGTAATGCTGACCGCGTCTCCGTTTCTCACCGCTTTGCCAACGGCTTAGGCTTTACCGTCGAGGCCAAATGGCGCTCAGGCGGCGACAACGGTTCGCAACCCTATTCGGACGTGGTGGGCAATGGTCATGAAGACACCATCAGCTGGCGCTGGAAAGCGACGTCGAACTTGTTCCTCACCCCCGGGTTTACCATTGAGAGCAACGACAGCCGCTCCATCTACAAGCCGCACCTGCACGCGCAGTACAGCTTCGACAACGGCTTCTATGTCGCCGCTCGCTATCGCTATGAATACACCCGCTATCCGAACAACGCCGGCAAAGATGATGACAAAGTTAACCGCGGCGACGCGTGGGCCGGATTTGTCCTCGGCGACTGGCGTACAGAGCTGAACTATGTCTATGCCCGCAGCTCGGAAGGGGTCAGCCGCAACGACAATAAACCCTACTCGCAGGAATATAACGTGAAGGTGGCCTATAAGCTGGATAATAACTGGTCGCCGTATGGCGAAATTGGCAACGTCGGGGTCAATGACCGCAGCGATCGCCAGACCCGCTTCCGCGTTGGGGTGGCTTACTCGTTCTGACCGACCATTCATCCCTCATCGTTTGTTTTCCCCGGCGCCGTCAGCCGGGGTTTTTTTATGGGGGAAAGAGAAGGGACAAAAAAAGCCCTCCATGAAGGAGGGCAAGGCCAGTTACAGAAAGAAGTGTGGCGTGGATCAGGCGCTCAGCATTGACGGGTGCGCGGGTAATTTCGCGATATAGATGGCCGGTTTACCGTCTTTATCGGAGCTGAACAGAATGGCGCTATCGTCCGGGGTAAATGAGGGGTGCGGGTGCGTTACCTGGCGGCTGTTGGCCACCGTCGCCCACGAGGTATCATGGCGCGCGACGCGGAAGTAGCGCTTTTCCGCCACGTTAAAGACATACAGCCAGGGATCGTTATCAATGGAGTAGCCGCCGGTATCCTTGACATCCACCGGTGTACCTGAGCCATCGCCTACCAGCAGCGTGCCATCGAAATTGCTCATCAGATGCGAGCAGGCCGGCATCGTCATCAGGGCCTCGTTGACGCCGCTTTCGGGATCAAAGCGATAGATCGTCCGCCCCTGCTGGCCTTTCAGATAGGAGACGTAGATCAGCGCCGAACCGTCCGGCACCCAAAATTCATGAGTACAGCTTTCGCCTGGAGCATGCGCTTTGACTTTGCGAACATGGCTGCCATCCTCGTTGACCAGCCACATGCGGGCGTCCACCAGATCGTGCGGCCCTTCATGGCAGAAGGCGACGGTATGGTCGTCGAAGGGACGATAGATCGGGTGTCCCAGCCAGATTTTTTCCTCATGGATCACCTGGCTCTCACCGCTGCGCAGGTCGACGCGCAGCAGGCGGCAGTGCGGTCCTTTATGGAAGAAATCATGGAAAATCTGCCAGTCGTTGAGTGGCGTCCAGTCGCTTTTGGCAATCTCAATGCCCACCAGTTTGCTGCAATCGCTGTTTGCCACCCAGGTGCCATACCCTACCCAGTCATCGCTAACGCGATAAACTTCGCGCTCGGCGAGGGTTGTCAGGTTGACTTCCAGCAGGATACGGTCATTTTTCACGTAATAAAGCGACTTATCGTCCGGGGAGAGGAAGCCGCCGAAGGTGTTATCCCCGGCGCCTTCGGTTAGCTGGACGGCCTCGGCGCTGGCGATATTCAGCAAATAGTAGTTCCAGTGGCCGTCAAACTCGCCGGCGAACAGTAAATGGCTGCCATCGTTAAAAAAGCACTTCTGATAGAAGTAGTTGCGATGACAGGTGACCTCCGGGGGAGTTAAGCGGGTGACTTCCGCCCCGGTATCCGGATCGTGGCTGACGTGATAATTCAGTTTGACCCGCATGCCTTTAGCCATGTAGTGCTCCTTTCTTTCCTGCGATGCCGCTGGACCAGAGGCGTGTCGCTGAGTGATATGTTTTAAAAGACAGGTGTTAATTTATCAAAACATTGTTTCATTATTTGTGATGGCTCACGCAGTTCAGCGTAATTCCCGCGTTTTCAGCGGGCTGCTGGCTTCGCTTCGGCACCTCTGCAGACAAACGGTTGAATCTTTATCTTTTCAAAACCTTTTCCGGCCTGGCGCGTGCCGGGAGGCTCCTTCGCTTTTTCTTTTTTTGTAATCGTCATCATAAAAAATGAAACATCGTTTTAAATAATATTGAAAATGGCTGGGGGCGGGGCTAAGATGGCACCCATCAGCAAAACGGAACTCTGTTTTATTTTCATTATGGTGGGCTATGCCCGAGAGTTCGCCCCACGCTCAGTCGCGCCGCCGGCGCGGACCGGGCCGAGAGAACCTTGCCTGCAAACAGCAGGCTCTGAACGACTAAGGAACATAATATGATTCTTGATGCATTCTCCCTGCAGGGAAAAGTGGCCGTCGTGAGCGGATGCGATACCGGTTTAGGTCAGGGGATGGCCCTCGGGCTGGCGGAAGCGGGCTGCGATATTGTCGGTATCAATATCGTCGAACCGGTGGAGACTATCGAGCGGGTAACCGCGCTGGGACGCCGTTTTCTCAGCCTGACCGCCGACCTGCGCCAGATCGACGGTATTCCTCAGCTTCTGGAGCGGGCGGTGGCGGAGTTCGGCCATATTGATATTCTGGTCAACAATGCCGGCCTGATTCGCCGCGAGGACGCGCTGGCGTTCAGCGAAAAAGACTGGGACGACGTGATGAACCTCAACATCAAGAGCGTATTTTTTATGTCCCAGGCGGCGGCGAAACACTTTATCGCCCAGGGCAGCGGCGGGAAGATCATTAACATCGCCTCCATGCTGTCGTTCCAGGGGGGGATCCGCGTGCCGTCGTATACCGCATCCAAAAGCGCGGTGATGGGCGTCACCCGCCTGCTGGCCAACGAGTGGGCCAAACACAACATCAACGTCAACGCCATCGCCCCGGGGTATATGGCGACCAACAACACCCAGCAGCTGCGCGCCGACGAGCAGCGTAGCAGCGAAATCCTCGATCGCATTCCCGCCGGGCGCTGGGGGCTACCGGCCGATCTGATGGGGCCAGTCGTGTTCCTTGCCTCCTCAGCCTCCGATTACATCAATGGCTACACGGTGGCGGTGGACGGCGGCTGGCTGGCGCGCTAACCGTCCGCGATGGCCGGGGTCTGTCGTATCGCTCCGGCCATCTGAGCAATTATTGTCCATACGCAAAAGTGCGGATCGTCCATACTCCGGAACACGGGTATAATGTTACCGCTCTGTATAAACAGGGTTATTAACTATTGGAAACGCATTTTTTGTTACTTTGAAAGTTTAATGTCCATCACAAAACCCATCCTGCCAGCAATATAGTCCATATCTTTGGCTTATCCTGCCTGACCCATTCATCCACCAGTCACGTACTTTCGTCTTATGTCTTACTCTGTGTGGCAGGAAAAAAATGACTTCAATCAGTAACGACTCTACATTATCGCCGCGGACGCAACGTGATACTCGGCGGATGAACTGGTTTGTTTCCATCGCCGCGGCGGTGGCTGGCTTGCTCTTTGGCCTGGATATCGGCGTGATATCCGGAGCGTTGCCCTTTATAACCGACCATTTCACCTTATCCAGCCAGCTTCAGGAGTGGGTGGTTAGCAGCATGATGTTGGGGGCGGCGATAGGCGCGCTGTTTAACGGCTGGCTGTCTTTCCGCCTTGGCCGTAAATACAGCCTGATGGCGGGGGCCGTACTCTTTGTGGCCGGCTCTATCGGATCCGCTTTTGCCGCCAGCGTGGAGGTGCTGCTGGTGGCCCGCGTGGTGTTGGGCGTGGCAGTCGGGATTGCCTCTTATACCGCGCCGCTGTACCTCTCCGAGATGGCCAGCGAGAACGTGCGCGGGAAAATGATCAGTATGTATCAGCTGATGGTCACCCTTGGCATTGTGCTGGCGTTTCTTTCCGATACCGCCTTTAGCTACAGCGGTAACTGGCGCGCCATGCTGGGCGTGCTGGCGCTGCCGGCGGTGATCCTGATCATTCTGGTCGTCTTTTTGCCGAACAGCCCGCGCTGGCTGGCGGAGAAGGGACGCCATATCGAAGCGGAAGAAGTGCTGCGGATGCTGCGCGATACCTCGGAAAAGGCGCGCGACGAGCTTAACGAGATCCGTGAGAGCCTCAAGCTGAAGCAGGGCGGTTGGGCGTTGTTTAAGGTCAATCGTAACGTGCGCCGGGCGGTGTTCCTGGGCATGCTGCTGCAGGCGATGCAGCAGTTCACCGGCATGAACATCATCATGTACTATGCGCCGCGTATCTTTAAAATGGCGGGCTTTACCACTACTGAACAGCAGATGATCGCCACCCTGGTGGTGGGCCTGACCTTTATGTTTGCCACCTTTATTGCGGTGTTCACAGTGGATAAAGCGGGCCGCAAGCCAGCGCTGAAAATCGGCTTTAGCGTGATGGCGCTGGGCACTCTGGTGCTGGGCTACTGCCTGATGCAGTTCGACAATGGCACCGCATCCAGCGGCCTCTCCTGGCTCTCCGTCGGCATGACCATGATGTGTATTGCCGGGTATGCGATGAGCGCGGCGCCGGTGGTGTGGATCCTCTGCTCCGAGATCCAGCCGCTAAAATGCCGCGACTTCGGTATCACCTGCTCGACCACCACCAACTGGGTGTCGAACATGATCATCGGCGCCACTTTCCTGACGCTGCTTGACGCAATTGGCGCCGCCGGCACCTTCTGGCTCTACACGGCGCTCAACGTGGCCTTTATCGGCATCACCTTCTGGCTGATCCCGGAAACCAAGAATGTCACCCTCGAGCACATTGAGCGCAACCTGATGGCGGGCGAGAAGCTGCGCAACATCGGTAATCGTTAATGTGAGGCGCGCGGCAACCACGGGCTGGCGACTTTGCGCGTCTCCCGATGGTTGTCGCCGTGAATGATATGCAGGGCGCTCAGGCGCCCGATGTCATAATGCGGCAGTTGCACTGTGGAGAGCGGCGGTAGAAACAGATCGCCAATGCCCACCATGTTGTCGTATCCCACTACCGCCACGTCCTGTGGAATGCGTAACCCCTGGCCCAGCAGCGTCTGATAGACCATAAACGCGATGCGATCGTTGCCGCAGATCACTGAGTCAAAGCCAGGTTTACCCTCGCGGATATGCGCCAGCACCACCGCCGGGATATCGTGGTAATGCTCATCGCCCTGGCCCATATACGAATGGCTCAGATGGTCCGGTTCGATACCGGCCTCCCGGCAGGCGCGCTCCAGCCCCAGGCGGCGGCGGATCGTCGCCGGCTGGCTGGCGGGTAAGTGCAGGCACAGCGGACGACGATAGCCAGCGGCAAGCAGGGCTTTCACCGCGTCGTACTGCCCCTGTTCATCGTCCGGGATATAGCTGGCCACCGGCTGGCTGAGGCTTTCGCAGTTGGCCAGCACGCAGGGCAGAGTCAGCAGTTTCTCCGGCAGCGGTACCTGGCGCAGGCCCATGGTGGTAAAGATAATGCCGTCCGGACGGTGGGAGAGGAGCAGGTCGACCACCGCTTCCGGACGATCGTCAGAAAACATATTGACCACAAAGCTGTTCCAGCCGTGGGCGCGGGCCGTCTCTTCGATCGATAAGGTGATCTCCACCGAAAACGGTGTGGTCACGGTATCCAGCGCCAGCACGCCGATGGTGCTGGGGGTGGCGCGCGCCCCGCGGATCTTCTTCGCCGACAGGTCGGGGACGTAGTTGGTTTCGGCGATGGCGGCCTGCACGCGGGCCAGCGTCTCAGGCTTCAGCCGCTCCGGGGTGTTCAGCGCCCGTGAGACGGTCATCAGAGATACATTCGCCAGTTTTGCTACATCTTTCAGGGACGCCATTTTTTCCTCCGCCATTGCCGCAGAGTACAGGCTATACAACTAAGTCGCTGATGTAAAAGAGTGAAACGATTTTCTGCTATCGCCATCGTGAGCTATGTTGCGGTTGATTTTTGATCGCGATCGCATCTTCATTATGTTAACGTTAACCTTTGTGATTAACATCATATATCGCAGCGAATCCACCTGCGTTTTGTTTTTTGTTAACGTTACCATAATTGCATTCCTCTAACACGAGAATGTCATGATGAAAGCGCCTCACTCACACAGCTACCCGTTGCTCAGTGCCTTACTGTTTTTCTTTTTCGTGACCTGGTCGTCATCCGGCTCCTTGCTCTCTATCTGGCTTCACCAGGAGGTTGGGCTGAAGGCAGGCGATACCGGTATTATCTATGCCGTACTGTCGGTTTCCGCGCTGTTTGCGCAAGTTTGCTATGGATTTATCCAGGACAAGCTGGGGCTGCGCAAACATCTGCTCTGGTATATCACCGCGCTGCTGATCCTCTCTGGTCCGGCGTATCTGCTGTTCGGCCACCTGCTGAAAATCAACGTCCTGTTGGGCAGCATTTTTGGCGGGATCTATATCGGTTTGACCTTTAACGGCGGCATCGGCGTGCTGGAATCTTACACCGAGAGGGTGGCGCGTCAGAGCCAGTTTGAATTCGGCAGGGCGCGGATGTGGGGCTCGCTGGGCTGGGCGGTGGCCACCTTCTTCGCCGGCCTGCTGTTTAACATCAATCCGCAGCTTAACTTCCTCGTCGCCAGCTGTTCCGGGCTGGTGTTCTTTATCCTGCTGGCGCGTCTGCGGGTCTCCTCGGCGCCGCATGCGATGCAGGAGGCGGTATCGGGCGGTAAGGTGACCCTCGAAGATGCGCTGCGCCTGCTGACGCTGCCGCGCTTTTGGGCGCTGGTCTTCTTCGTCATCGGCACCTGCATTTACGGCGTCTATGACCAGCAGTTCCCGGTCTATTTCTCATCGCAGTTCGCGACCCTGCAGGAAGGCAATGAGATGTATGGCTACCTCAACTCCTTCCAGGTGTTCCTCGAGGCGGCCGGCATGTTCTGCGCGCCGTGGCTGGTGAACCGCATCGGCGCCAAAAACGGTCTGATTTTCGCCGGCATGGTGATGGCGATGCGCATGGTGGCCTCCGGTCTGGTGGAGGGGCCGCTGCTGATCTCCATCACCAAACTGCTGCACGCGGTGGAGTTGCCGATACTGCTGGTAGCTATCTTTAAGTACAACAGCCTCAACTTCGATAAACGTCTCTCCTCCACCCTCTATCTGGTGGGCTTCGCCTGCACCAGCTCGATTATCGCCAGCGTATTGTCGCCGCTGGCGGGCTACAGCTATGAAAAATATGGCTTCGCCCAGTCCTACCTAATCATGGGCCTGCTGGTGTTCTGCACCACCTTTATTTCCATCTTCTTGTTGCGCTCCGGCAAATCCTCCGCCGATCCGCTGGTGTCGCAACCTACCGCTATCTGAATCAAAAAGAGTGAAAATGATGACTTACACAATCTCCCGGGCTGAACAGGTACTCCAGACACAACGCCAGGCGCTGAATCTGCGCTGGTATCCGCACTATCACCTGGCGGCCCGCGCCGGGTGGATCAACGACCCAAACGGTCTGGTGTGGTTCGACGGCTGGTACCATGCCTTTTATCAACATCACCCGTACTCCACCCAGTGGGGACCGATGCACTGGGGGCACGCGCGCAGTAAGGATCTGGTGCACTGGGAGCATTTGCCGGTAGCCCTGGCGCCGGAGGGCCCGGAGGATAAAGACGGCTGCTTTTCCGGCTCGGCGGTGGTCGATGGCGATACCCTGGCGCTGATTTACACCGGGCATAAGTTCCACGGCGATCCTGGCGACGAAGCCAATCTGTATCAGGTGCAGTGTCTGGCCACCAGCCGCGACGGGATCCACTTTGAGCGCCAGGGGATGGTGGTCGACACCCCGCCGGGTATGCACCACTTCCGTGACCCGAAGGTCTGGCGTGAAGGAGACAGCTGGTACATGATCGTCGGCGCGCGCGAAGGCGATACCGGCCAGGTGCGGCTGTACCGTTCAGCCGATCTGCGCCAGTGGCAGGACGCGGGGGTGCTGGATGAAGCGGAAAGCACCATGGGCTATATGTGGGAGTGCCCGGACTTCTTCACCCTCAACGGCAAACGCGTTCTGATGTTTTCCCCACAGGGGATGCAGGCCGCGGGGTTCAGCAACCGCAATCTGTTCCAGAGCGGCTATCTGATCGGCGAGTGGCAGCCAGGCCAGCGTTTTATTCGCCATGGCGAATTCCGGGAGATGGATAACGGCCACGATTTCTATGCCCCGCAAAGCTTCGCCACCCCCGATGGCCGGCGGATCGTGATTGGCTGGCTGGATATGTGGGAATCGCCGCTGCCGGAGCAGCAGGACGGCTGGGCGGGCATGCTCTCCTTGCCGCGCGAGCTGAGCCTGAGCGCGGATGACCGCCTGCAGATGCGCCCGGTGAAAGAAGTGGAGAGCCTGCGCGGCGCCTGGTTCCCGTGGCCGGTCAGCACCCTGAACAACCAGCAGACGACGATGGTCGACAACTGCGAGGCGATGGAGGTGAATCTGCGCTGGGACTGCGCCCGCAGCAGCGCCGAGCAGTATGGTCTGCGCTTTGGCGATGGCCTGCGCATCTACGTGGATGCCCAACAGCAGCGTCTGGTGCTGGAGCGGCATTATCCGCAGTATGGCCTGTGCGGGACGCGCAGCGTGCCGTTGACCGCCGGAGCGGATCTCAACCTGCGAATATTTTTCGATAGCTCTTCGGTGGAGGTTTTTGTCAATGACGGCGAAGCCTGCCTGAGCAGCCGTATCTATCCGCAGGCTCCCCGCCGTGAATTAGCGTTATTTGCCTGGAGCGGCTCGGCGGCATTAAACGAAGCCGGCGCCTGGCAGCTCGAATAATAATAAGGCTGTTGTCGTTAATAACCCGTCTTTGACGATGGGCGGGTTATTATTGCCTGCATCGTCGTGCGTTACCCATTAATAAAAAATTCAGTTCATTCCATAATAAAAGGGTTTACCGATGAATAAAATCTGGGTCGGGTGTTTTCTGACGTCTCTGTATCTGCCATCCGTTATGGCGCAGGCGCCGTTATCGCTGGAGGAGCGACTGGCGCAAATGGAGCAGCGGCTAAAGGCGACGGAGGCGCGCGCCGCCAGCGCAGAGGCGGAAATTAAGACGCTGAAAGGCCAGCAGCAGGCCGCGACGGTCGCCCGCGCGGCGCCTGCTTCGCCGCGTTTGCAGCTAAATGACAATGGCGAATTAAAATTTTATGGCGACGTCGAATTTAACCTCGATGGCGCCAGTCGCACCGGCAGCCTGACGTCGGTCAAAACCAGCGCGAATAAAAGCTGGGCGCCCGGCGATAAAGAGCGCTGGGATATTAACGGTCGTATTCTGCTGGGTTTCGATGGCAGACGGAATGGCGCCGACGGGCAATATGCCGGATTCAGCGTGCAGCCTCTGGCGGATATGGATGGCAAAATGAATCTTGATGATGCGGTATTTTTCTTCGGCCAGCAGGATGACTGGAAAATAAAAATAGGCCGCTTTGAAGCCTGGGATATGTTCCCGCTGAATCAGGATACCTTTATTGAATATTCCGGAAATACCGCCAACGATCTCTATTCCGATGGCTATGGCTATATTTACATGATGAAAGAGGGGCGCGGGCGCAGCAGCAGCGGCGGTAACCTTCTGTTTAGCAAAACGGTGGATAACTGGTATTTCGAAGTTAACACCCTGGTGGAGGACGGCAGTTCGCTGTTTGTCGATCAGAACTATCATGGTAACGCGCTGGAAAACCGCAAAAATGTGGTGTACGTGCGGCCGGTGGCGGCGTGGCAGTCCGGCGCCTGGTCGGCGGCCGCGGCGATAGAGAGCAATCTCGTCAACAATGCTTACGGCTATCAGAGCCAGAGCGGACGCTGGGTCGACCAGTCAAACCGCACCGGCTACGGGCTGACCATGAGCTGGAACACCCTGAAAAGCGATCCGCAGGATGGGGCGGTGGTTAATCTGAGTACCGCCCTGCTGGACGCGGCGGACGAAACCGACTTCAGCGCCGGGATCAACGCCCTTTGGCATCGCGTGGAGCTGGGCTATATCTATGCGCACAATAAAATCGACCAGTTCAATATGGCCGGGGTGACCAGCGAATGCGATGGCGATTGCGCTATCCTGGCGCCGGGGCGCTATGACATCCATACCCTGCACACCTCCTGGCAGTTGCCGAATATCATGGCGATGCCGAACTTCAATATTTACCTTGGCGCCTATGCCTCGTGGCTCGATTCCACGGCAGCGAAGAGCGGGAATCCCGATGAACGCTACGGCGCCCGGGTGCGCTTTAAATATTTCTTCTGACAGGGCCGTCTGGCAGACCCTCCCGCGGCGTGCGCCGCGGGAGAGTTCAGACGGGCAGGTTAGCGCATCGCGCGGCGCAGAATGCGGTCGGTCTGGCGCTGGAAGTCCTCGGCCGCTTCTTCCACCGACTTTTTACCGTAGTCGATGTACTGCAGGGTGGTGCCGAACTGGGCGACGATCTGCGGATCGTCGAAGTAAGGGGAGACCGGCAGAGCGGTGGGCAGGGATTGCGCCAGCTTCAGGCCGGACACCGCCGGATCGTCGGCTTTGATTACCCCATCCTCGGTCAGGTAGGTGACCGCCGCTTTACTCAGCGGCACGCCGCGCTCCAGTCCAAGAATATCCACCCCTTCTTTGCTGTTCAGCAGGAAGTTAATCACTTTCGCCGCCGCCTGCGGGTTTTTCGTCGATTTGCCAATCGACAACATTTGCGCGGGCTTGAAGAACAGTCCGGCATCGGTGGCGCCCGGCAGCATCGGGTATTCCCCCAGCACCAGCTTCGCCGGCGGCTTCAGGTTATCGGAATATTTGTTGATGGTGGAGTTCCACATGTAGGTCCCGCCCCATTCGCCCTGGATCCACGGCTTCATTTCGTACATGTTGCTCTTGCCGAAGGAGGCATAGTAGCGGGTGTCCGGCATCACATGGCTGTCGATAAGCTTCTTATACATACCGAAGAAATCCGCCCACTGCGCTTTGCTGTAGGAGAATTTTCGCCCTTTCTCATCGATGGCCGGCTGATTGTATTTTTGCACCATATAAGAGTTGAGCAGGGCCAGCACGTCCTGGTGTTCGAGCACCACCGGGTAGTACTGTTTCCCGAGCTTGCTTTCGAAAGTTTTTCCCGCCGCCATGAGTTCATCCCAGGTTTTCGGGAAGGGGATGTCCGCCTTTTTCCATGCTTCGTCGTTAAAGTAGAAGACGCGGGCGGTGACGGAAATTGGAATACCGTTAAGCTTGCCGTTGACCGTGGTGGACTGCAGTTCTTTGGCGTCGAACTGGCTGAGGTCGATCTCGTCTTTCAGGGTATTCAGATCGTAAAAGCCATCGCCATTTTTCGAAAAGATCGGCAGCCAGTTCCAGTTGGTCTGCATCACGTCAGGCTCGGTACCGCCGGCAATCTGGGTGGTCAGGCGTGAAAGATGGCCGTCCCAGCCGGTGTATTCTGCTTTGACGTTGATGTCTGGGTTTTGTTTGTGGAATTCCTCCAGCGCCTTGAGGGTGACCTGATGGCGGCCGTTGCCCCCCCACCAGGACATACGCAGGTCGACATCCTGCGCTAGCGAAGAGAAGGCGCTAAGGCCCAGGGTGGCGGAGAGGGTGGCGCTTATCAGCACGTTTTTCATTGTTATGCTCCAGGGTTCACAGAGAGAGGTTCTGTTCGGTTTTGGCGTCAAAGATGTGACACTTGTTGAGATCAAAGGTGAAATAGACTTTGCGATTCAGTCCCCTGGCAATCATCGGCTTCGCATCGTCCGACGGCACGCGGGCGGTCAGCTCATAATCAGCAACCCTGAGATAAACAAAGAATTCATGTCCCATGTTTTCTACGCGTACCATTTCACCCGCGCAGGAACCTTCGGCAAACGGTTCATCGGAGAGAGAGACAAACTCCGGGCGCACGCCAAAGAACACCTGCTGATTCTTATGGGTTTCAACTTTGCTTTGCAGCCGATCGTTGAGCGGCAGCCGCTGATCGCCCAGCGTCAAATGCAGGCGACCACCGTGCTCAACCAACTGGCTGGGACGAATATTCATCTCCGGCGCGCCGATAAACCCGGCGACAAACATATTTTTCGGCTGGTGGTAGAGATTGTCCGGGGTATCAACCTGCATAATGTGGCCTAGCTTCATCACGCAGATGCGGTCGCCCATGGTCATCGCTTCCGTCTGATCGTGGGTGACGTAGACGGTGGTCGCCGGTTTGCCAGATTTTTTCAACTGCTTATGCAGATCGGAAATGCGGATCCGCATCGAGGCGCGCAACTTGGCGTCAAGGTTGGAGAGCGGTTCGTCGAACAGGAAGACGTCCGGTTTTTTGACGATCGCCCGGCCCACCGCCACGCGCTGCGCCTGGCCACCGGAGAGCTGGCGCGGCAGGCGATCGAGCAGTTCTTCCAGTTCGAGAATTTTCGCCGCTTCTTCCACCTGTCTGTCGATTTGCGCCTTCGGCAGCTTGCTCAGCTTCAGGCCGAAGGCGAGGTTTTCGCGCACCGTCATATGCGGATAGAGGGCGTAGTTCTGGAACACCATCGCGATGCCACGGGATTTAGGCGCCAGGTTGTTGACGATTTTGTCCCCAATCCGCACCTCGCCGCCGCTGATGGTCTCCAGGCCCGCCAGCATGCGCAGGGTGGTCGATTTGGCGCAGCCGGAGGGGCCGACGATCACCATAAATTCGCCATCGGCAATCTTCAGGTCGATACCATGCACCGCTTTAAACCCGTTGGAGTAGACTTTTTCCAGTTTGTTGAAAATCACTTCAGCCATGATATTTCCCTCTTAACCTTTGATTCCGCTGCTGGTCACGCCCTGCACGAAGTAGCGTTGAGCCAGGAAGAAGACAATGATGGACGGCAGAATGGAGATGCTCGCCATTGCCAGAATTTCGTTCCACGGCGCGCCTTCCGTGACGTCGATAGACATTTTTAGCGCCAGCGCGATGGGATACTTATCGACGCTGTAGACGTAGATCAGCGGACCGATAAAGTCGTTCATCGACCACATAAACTGGAACAGCGCCACCGAGATAATGGCCGGCTTGAGGATCGGCACCACCACATACCACAGCACCTGGATGGAGTTGCAGCCGTCGATCTGCGCCGCCTCTTCCATATCGCGCGGCACGCCGCGCAGAAACTGGATCAGCATGAAGACGAAGAAGCCCTGGGTGGCGAAGGCCAGCGGCAGGTACAGCGGCAGATAGCTGTTCAGCATCCCCATTTCGCGGAACATCAGGTACTGCGGGATCAGCAGGACGGTGCTTGGCAGCAGCATGGTGGTGATAAGCGTTGCGAACCAGAACTTCTTCCACGGGATCTCAAAGCGTGCGAAGCCGTACGCCACGATGGTGGAGGAAATGATCGTTAACACCACTTTCGGGATCACATACTTAAAGGTGTTCAGCATATAGTGGCCGAAATGGTATTCGGTGCCGGTCTTCCAGCCGTTGATAAACCCGTCCCAGGTGGCATGGGCAGGCCACAGCCCGAGGGTGGTGAAGATCTCGTGGTTCGGCTTGAACGAGGCGGAGAACATCCACGCCAGCGGGTAGAGCATCAGCAGGCCGACGAATATCAGCACGACGTAGCGCACCACCCGGCTCACCTTTTCCCGGCGCAGCGTACGGGCGACCTCACGATCGGCGTCGCTCATCACCGGCGCCATCTGTTGAATATCAGCCATTTTTGCCTCCCTTATCGGCGGAGTAGAAGACCCAGTATTTCGATGACTTAAAGGCGATCGACGCAAAGACCGCCACGACGAGGAACAGCACCCACGCCAGCGCGGCGCCATAGCCCATGTCGAAGTACTTAAAGGCGGTATCGTAGATATAGAGTGAGAACAGGTAGGTGTAATAGGTCGGACCGCCGCCGGTTATCACGTACGGGCCGGTAAACTCCTGGAACGCCTGGGTGGTCTGCATAATAAAGTTGAAGAAAATCACCGGGGTGATCAGCGGCACGGTGACCTTCATGAACATCTGCCACTTTGAGGCGCCGTCAATCATTGCCGCCTCATACTGCGACTGCGGAACGTTCTGCAGCGCGGCGAGGAAGATGACCATCGCGGAGCCAAACTGCCAGACGCGCAGCAGGGTGACCGACATCAGCGCCAGGGAGGGTTCCCCCAGCCAGTTGATGGCATCGATGCCAAAGACGGCGAGAAAACTGTTCAGCAGGCCGTCAATGGCGAACAGGGCGCGCCACAGCACGGCAATCGCCACCGAGCTGCCGAGGATCGACGGAATGTAGTAGGCGGTGCGGAAAAAGCCGATGCCGCGCAGTTTGAAATTGAGCACAAAAGCAATGCCGAGGGCGAAAGCCAGTTTTAAGGGGATGGTTAAAAAGACGTAGGCAAAGGTCACCCCCATCGATTTCCAGAACAGGCTATCCTCGGTCAACATATAGCGATAGTTTTCGATGCCGTTAAATACCGGCGGGCTCATCAAGTCGTACTCGGTAAAACTGAGAAAGAAAGATGAAACAAAGGGAAAAGCGGTAAAGACGATCAGCCCGATGATATAGGGCGATATCCATGCCAATCCCAGCAGCTTGTTTTCATTCATACATACCTACCTGGCTTACGAGTTGTAATACGGATCCGGTGACGCCGCGCTGTCGGCCTTTTACGCCTGACAACGCAAAAATGTCTGAACGCTTCCTCTGCTTAACATGTCCTTGTTAATTAATGGGTTATTCTTTAACTGGTCTAGCAGGTAAGGGCTGTCAGCCTTTTTTTATGCTGAACTGTTTTTTATAAAACACCGTTTTAATTTCATTTTATTGCGATTTGTTTCTGCGTCATGCAGATCAGGATGGAAATGTGATCAAAGTCGAAACGATGTTTCAAAAAGGTGAGGTGGTAAGCATTTTGGCCGTAAAGGGCGCCTGAAAGGAATGAAAAATTAGGCTTAACTGAGCGGGAAATATAATTACCAGGATAATGATTGTGGCCGCATCTTTTTATTGAAGGGCGCCGGGCAGTAACCGGGGACGGCGAACGCCCCCGTTATGGATTAGCCTTCAAGAAAATCTTCGCGAATGGGAGTAAAGGTATCGAGCAGCGTGCCGGGCTGCAGGCAGACGCAGCCGTGCATAATCCCCGGCCGCTTATACAACGTATCGCCGGCGCTGACGACGCGCGTCTCCTCGCCGATGGTGAACTCGAACTCGCCGGAAAGCACATAGGTGAGCTGTTCGTGAGGATGGTTATGCATCGGGCCGACGGCGCCGGCGGCAAAATTCACCTCCACGGCCATCATTTTGCCGTCGTGGGCCAGAATGCGGCGGGTTACGCCATTGCCGAGGTCTTCAAGGGTGGTGTCTTTATGAAAAATAAACATCGGGCGATCCTGTTGTTAAAGTGAAACGTTGTTTCATTTAACTTATCCCACTCTTCATGAAAAAGAAATACGCGGCCAGAGAAGTGGAAAGTTGATCACAAGTTTGCTTCACTGGCAGAAACGACATAAGGAGCAGAAGATGAAAACCATTGGCCTGTTAGGCGGCATGAGCTGGGAGTCCACGATCCCCTATTATCGGTTGATCAATGAGGGCGTTAAGGCGCGACTGGGCGGCCTGCACTCTGCCAGCCTGGTGCTGCACAGCGTCGATTTTCACGACATCGAAGCCTGCCAGTCCGCCGGCGACTGGGATCGCGCCGGAGAGATCCTTGCTGAGGCCGCGGTCGGGCTGCAGCAGGCGGGGGCCGAAGGCATTGTCCTGTGCACCAACACCATGCATAAAGTCGCAGATGCCATCGCCGCCCGCTGCCAGGTTCCCTTCCTGCATATTGCCGATGCCACCGGACGGGCGATTGCCGCCAAAGGTCAGCGCCGGGTCGCGCTGCTGGGCACCCGCTATACCATGGAGCAGACCTTTTACCGCGGTCGTCTGCAGGAGCAGTTTGCCATCGAGACGCTGATCCCTGAGGCTGACGATCGGGCGCAGATCAATCAGATCATCTTCGACGAACTTTGTCTCGGCACCTTCAGCGAGGCGTCGCGGGATTATTATCTGCAGACGATCGCCGCCCTGGCGGAGCAGGGGGCGGAAGGGGTTATTTTCGGCTGTACGGAGATTGGCCTGCTGGTGCCTGCCGAGCTCAGCCCGCTGCCGGTCTTTGACACCACGGCGATCCACGCGGAAGACGCGGTCAACTTTATGCTCTCTGCAGGACCGACGCCAGCGGCGTGAGGATCTGCGGCAGACTCTGCTGCAGGTGGGCAACAAAGGCGTCGACCAGCGCCGAGCGCGGGCGGTGGAGAGGGCGGATCAGGCTGACGGTAAACGGCACCTCGACGCTGAAGCGGCGCACCACCACGCCGCTATCGGCATAGTCCAGGGCGGTTAACGGATTCACCACCGAGATCCCGGCGCCGGCGCGCACCATGGCGCAGATCGAGGCCGCGCTGTGGGTTTCGACCACCATCCGCCGTTTAACCTGATGCTCAAGGAACAGGGCGTCGAGCAGCTGGCGATAGCTGTCGGTGCGCGACAGGCTGATGTAGTTTTCGCCCTGAAAATCGGCGGGGGTCAGCGTCGCCTGCGCCGCCAGCGGATGGCCGGCGGGCAGCACGCAGACTTCATTCAGCGTCAGCAGCGGGGTGCGTTCGGTGCCCGCGGGGGTATGCAGGGTCTCCGTCAGGCCAAGGTCATGGCGCTGGGCGGAGAGCCACTCCTCCAGCAGCGGCGACTCCTGGGGGACGATCTGCAGGCTGACCTCCGGGTAGCGAGCGAGAAACGGCGGCAACAGCAGCGGCAGAAAGGACTGGGAAAACACCGGCAGACAGGCGATCGACAGCTCGCCCTGGCGGAACTCGCGCAGGCTCTCGGCGGCGCTGACGATACGGTCCAGGCCATACCAGGAGCGCTGAACCTCCTCAAACAAACGCAGGCCCTGCACCGTCGGCTGCAGGCGACCGCGGGTCCGCTCAAACAGTTGCAGGCCGAGCACCTTCTCAAAGCGCGCCAGCTCGCGGCTGACCGTGGGTTGCGAGGTGTGCAGCATTCGCGCCGCTTCGGTCAGGTTGCCGGTGGTCATCACCGCGTGAAAGATTTCGATATGACGCAAATTGACGGCTGGCATGCGGTCTCCGTGAGGCTCGGCTGGAACCATATCATTTTTGCATAGAGTCGCGATAAAACGATATTTTTTATTCGTCTGTCACTGTGGCGTAATCAGAAAAAACAGCGACCAACACACGCACTGCACCGGAGTTCTTATGCCACACTCGCTTTACGCCACCGATACTGACCTGACCGCGGACAACCTGCTGCGCCTGCCGGCGGAATTTGGCTGCCCGGTCTGGGTCTATGATGCGCAGATTATTCGCCGCCAGATAGCCCAGCTCAGCCAGTTCGACGTGGTGCGTTTTGCGCAAAAAGCCTGCTCTAACATTCATATTCTGCGTCTGATGCGTGAGCAGGGGGTGAAGGTGGACTCGGTGTCGCTGGGGGAGATCGAGCGGGCGCTGGCGGCAGGCTACGATCCGCAGCAGAATCCCGAGGATATTGTCTTCACCGCCGATCTGATCGACGACGCCACCCTCGATCGGGTGAAGGCGTTACAGATCCCGGTGAACGCCGGCTCGATCGACATGCTGAGCCAGCTGGGCGAGGTGTCGCCGGGCCATCGCGTCTGGCTGCGCGTCAACCCGGGCTTTGGCCACGGCCACAGCCAGAAAACCAATACCGGCGGTGAGAATAGCAAGCATGGCATCTGGTACAGCCACCTGCCGGCGGCGCTGGAAGTGATGCGACGCTATCAGCTGCAGCTGGTCGGGATCCATATGCATATCGGCTCTGGCGTTGACTATGGTCACCTGGAGCAGGTGTGCGGCGCGATGGTGCGCCAGGTCGTCGACTTTGGCCAGGATCTGCAGGCCATCTCCGCCGGCGGCGGTCTGTCGATTCCTTACCGCGAAGGTGAAGAGGCCATCGACACCGCCCACTATTATGGCCTGTGGAACCGCGCCCGGGAGCAGATCGCGGCCCATCTGGGGCACCCGGTGAAATTGGAGATTGAGCCCGGGCGCTTCCTGGTGGCCGAGTCCGGCGTGCTGGTGTCGCAGGTGCGCAGCGTGAAAGAGATGGGCAGCCGTCACTTTGTGCTGATTGACGCCGGCTTTAACGACCTGATGCGCCCGGCAATGTACGGTAGCTATCACCATATCACCGCTCTGGCGGGGGATGGCCGGGATCTCAGCGCCGCGCCGCAGGTCGAAACCGTGGTGGCCGGGCCGCTGTGCGAATCCGGGGATGTCTTTACCCAGCAGGAGGGGGGCAAAGTCGAGACCCGCCTGCTGCCGGCGGTAGCGCCTGGGGATTATCTGGTGCTCCATGACACCGGCGCCTACGGGGCTTCGATGTCATCCAACTATAACAGCCGTCCGCTGCTGCCGGAGGTTCTGTTTGATGGCGGCAAGGCGCGGCTGATCCGCCGTCGCCAGACCATCCAGGAGCTGCTGGCCTTAGAGCTTATTTAAAAAAAGGTCCCGTCGTCACCGACTCGCGAAGCACCAGCGTGCCGGTAAACGGCGGGATCGTTTCTATCGGCTGCTGATTGGCAAGCTTGATCGCCTGGTCGATAGCCGTAGTGATCATGTTGTCGATCGGCAGATAAACCGTCGACAGCCCCGGCTCCAGCCATTTCGCGCTTGGCGCATCGTCGAAGCCAAACAGCGACACATCCTGTGGAATACGCAGCCCCGCCTGATGCAGCGCCTTTGACGCCCCCAGCGCCATATCATCGTTACAGGAAAACAGCGCGCTGAAGTGGGCTTTCTCGTCCAGCAGTTCCCGGCACAGTTCGTAGCCGCGAGTCATCGTCGAGTCCCCATACTTCACCCGGCTCGGATCCCACTCAATACCATGTTTTATCAGCGCGTTGCGGTAGCCCTGCAGGCGAGCCTGGCCGGTAGGGGTATGCATCGGGACGGTGATGCAGGCGATATCGCGGTGGCCCTGGGTAATCAGATACTCCACGGCCTGGAAGGCGGCTTCCTGCTGTTCGAAGAACACGCAGCGTTCGCGGGCCTGCGCCACATCGCGGTTAATCACCACCAGCGGCATGGCGATCGAGTTAATCAGCGACATGATCGCCTTCTCGCTCATGTGCCGGGTATAGAGGATGATCGCATCGCACTGCCGGTCGGCGAGCATCTGCACCGCTTCCTCTTCGCGCTCCGGCGTATCATGGCCGTCGGTGACGATAAGCTGCTTTCCCCAGGCTTCGGTCTGGCGTGACGCCTGCTGCAGCAGACGGCCAAAGTAAAAGCCGTCAAAGGTGGAGACGACCAGCCCGATACTATTGCTGGTCTGATTGGCCAGCGAGCGGGCAAGGAAATTGGGCCGGTAGCCCAGCTCTTCCATCGCTTTAAAGACCTGTTGGCGGGTGCTCTCTTTCACCTGACCTGTGCCGTTCAACACGCGGGAAACCGTCGCTTTCGAGACGCCTGCGCGAATTGAGACATCCAGCATTGTAGCCATTCATCGATTCCTGATTTCACGTGGTAAAGCGCAGTTTATCACAGACCGAAAAGGGACATATCGACGGGGCGGGGCGGAAAAACCATCGCGATCACGCTTTTGGCAGGAACTGACGAGCCGACAGACTCTGGTATGCCAATGTCGATTTTATCGGATATTTGGGATACCACTGTGCGCGTTGCGAGCGCTGTCACAGAACTATTTTTGCCTGGCGACTATGTTTTGGTATGCCAAAAGTCTCTGGCTGTTCACCTGGCCGCAATAAGCCCTTTACTCTGAGGTACTCTTTTATGGCATTACAGGACAAACTGATCGACGCGCTGGGGCGTTTCGCGACGACATTCAACAGCTATCGCTACATTATGGCGATCAAATCGGCGTTTATTACCCTGATGCCGGTGATCATCGTCGGGGCCTTTTCGGTGCTGATCTCCAATATGGTGCTGGATCCGAAAAATGGGCTCGCCAGCTTTTCCTCGCTCTCCTTTCTTGCGGCGCTGAAGCCGATCACCAGCGCGCTTAACTACGCTACGCTCAACTTCCTCAATATCGGCGCCGTGTTTCTGATCGGTATTGAGCTGGGGCGGATCAACGGCATCAAAAGCCTGTTTCCCGGCCTGTTGGCGGTGATCTGCTTTATCTGCGTCACGCCGACCACGGTGGAGATGATGGTCGATGGCCAGATGCACGTGGTGAAAGATGTCCTGCTGCGCCAGTTTTCCGATACCCGCAGTCTGTTCCTTGGGATGTTCATCGCCATTCTGTCAGTGGAGATTTACTGCTGGCTGGAGGGGCGCAAGGGACTGAAGATCAAAATGCCGGATACCGTGCCGCCGAACGTCTCTGCCCTTTTTCCGCGCTGATCCCGGCGATCATCACCACCACCGCGATCGCCACCTTTGGTTTTCTCTTTCACCAGCTGACGGGAATGTATCTCTACGATGCGGTCTACCAGGTGGTGCAGCAGCCGCTGGAGCGGGTGGTGCAGAGCCTGCCGGGGATCCTGCTGCTGATTTTCGTCGCCCAGCTGTTCTGGGTGATCGGCATTCACGGCAACCAGATGATCAAGCCGATCCGCGAGCCGCTGCTGCTGGGAGCGATCACCGTCAATATGAGCGCTTTTGAGCAGGGGAAAGAGGTACCGAACATCATCACGATGCCCTTCTGGGATGTCTACATGAGCATCGGCGGCTCGGGGCTGACCATCGGCCTGCTGATTGCGGTGATGATCGCCACCAGGCGCAAAGAGATGAAAGAGATCGCCAAGCTGTCGATAGGCCCGGGGCTGTTCAATATTAACGAGCCGGTGATCTTCGGGATGCCGATCATGCTTAACCCGATCCTCGCCATCCCGTTTATCATCACCCCGCTGGTGACCGGCAGCATCGGCTATTTCGCCACCCTGACCGGCTTCGCCGGCAAGGCGGTGGTGATGGTCCCCTGGACCACGCCGCCGCTGATCAACGCCTGGCTCTCCACCGCCGGCTCGATGGGGGCGGTGGTGACCCAGCTTATCTGCATCGTCGTCGCGGTGCTTATCTATCTGCCTTTCGTCAAAATCGCCTCCCGCCGTGCCGATGCCGCGCAGCGTCAGGTAGACAATCAACAAACCGCCAACCCTGTCTGAGGAGCCTATGACTACCGTACGGATGACCATTCCCGATGATTTTATCCTTGGCGCGGCGGCTTCCGCCTGGCAGACCGAAGGCTGGAGCGGGAAAAAACCAGGGCAGGACTCCTGGCCCGATCTCTGGTACAAAAACGATCGCCACGTCTGGCATAACGGCTATGGCCCGGCGGTGGCCACCGATTTTATCAACCGCTTTCAGGAAGATGTGCAGCTGATGAAGCTGGCCGGGCTGACCCACTACCGCACCTCAATCAACTGGTCGCGCTTTCTGACCGACTACGAAAACGTCACGGTGGATGAGGAGTATGCGGCCTATTACGACCAGCTGTTCGATGCGCTGCTGGCCAACGGCATCACGCCGATGATCTGCCTTGAGCATTATGAATTGCCCGGCTATCTGCTGGAAAAGTATGGCGGCTGGGGGTCGAAAACGGTGGTTGAGCTGTTTGTGCGCTACGCGGAGAAGGTGTTTGCCCGCTACCACCCGAAGGTGACGCGCTGGTTTACCTTTAATGAGCCAATTGTGGTGCAGACCCGGGTCTATCTGGATGCTCTGCGCTGGCCCTATGAGCAGAACACCAGCACCTGGATGCAGTGGAACTATCATAAGGTGCTGGCGACCGCCAGCGTCGTGAAGCGGTTTCGCGAGCTCGGCTATCCCGGGACCGTCGGCTGCATCCTCAATCCGGAGGTGACCTACCCACGCTCACGCGCCCCCCATGACCTGCGCGCGGCGGAGATCTACGATCTGTTCTACAACCGCATGTTCCTCGACCCGCTGGTGCACGGCGTCTGGCCGCCGGAGCTTCTCGCGCTGCTTGAGCAGCATCAGGTGACGTGGGAGACCAGCGAGGAAGATCTGGCGGTTATCCGCGAGCACACCGTCGATGAGCTGGGGATTAATCTTTACTACCCGCACCGGGTCAAAGCCCCGTCGCGGGCCTGGCATCCGCATACCCCGTTCCATCCGGCCTGGTATTATGAGCCGTTTGAGCTGCCCGGCCGGCGGATGAACGCCTCCCGCGGCTGGGAAATCTACCCGCAAATCATCTTTGATATGGCGATGCGGATAAAAAATGACTATCGCAACATCCCGTGGTTCGTGGCGGAGAGCGGGATGGGGGTGGAAAACGAAGGCCAGTTCCGTAACCGCGAAGGCGTCATCGATGACAGCTACCGCATTCGTTTTATCAGCGAACATCTGTGGCACACCCTGCGCGCCCGCGAGGCAGGGGCCAACTGCCAGGGCTATATGCTGTGGGCGTTTACCGACAACGTATCGCCGATGAACGCCTTTAAAAACCGCTACGGGCTTATCGAAATCGATCTTCAAAACCATCGCGCCCGGCGACCCAAAGCCTCGGCGCACTGGTTTCGTCAACTGGGCGAACGGCGTGAACTGGTGCTGGATATCGATGATGAATACCGCTAGCCGGGGGCAATATTTGCTAAGATAGCGGCGTATTTGACTCGCAGGCATGTAACGCACAGGTGATTTTGTGGAAAAAGCGATAGTTCCGCCGGAAAAGAAGCCCTATCAGGAGATTGGTGATGACCTGCGCGCCCAGATCGCGCAGGGGCGCTACCCGGTCGGGTCGCGTTTGCCGCCGGAACGCCATATTGCCGAAACCTATGGCGTCAGCCGGACCATCGTGCGCGAAGCGCTGCTGATGCTGGAGCTGCAGGGGACGGTGGATATTCGTCAGGGATCCGGGGTGTATGTCATGCGCATTCCCCACGAGAACGACAGCGAAGAGGAGCAGCTGCTCAGCAGCGACGTCGGCCCGTTTGAAATTCTCCAGGCGCGCCAGCTGCTGGAGAGCAACATCGCCGCCTTTGCCGCGAAAATGGCCACCCGCGCCGATATCGACAATCTGAAGCGGATTATTGAACAGGAGCAGCGGGCAATCGCTCTCAACGACACCGCGCAGGATAACGCTCGTCTGTTCCATCTGGTGCTCGCCGGGGCGACGCAGAACCAGATGCTGTTGGCGACGGTAGAGCGGATCTGGCTGCAGATGGACAGCAGCCCGCTGTGGCAGCAGTTCAATGTGCATATTGCCAGCCGCGCCTGGCGGCTGAAATGGCTCGGCGACCGGCAGACCCTGCTCGCCGCGCTGCGGCGTCGCGATGTGATGGGCGCCTGGCAGGCGATGTGGCAGCATCTGGAAAACGTCAAAAACAGTCTGCTGGAGCTGTCCGATGAAGACGCCCCCGACTTTGACGGCTATCTGTTCGACTCGGTGCCGATTTTTCAGGGGAAGCTGGTATGACGATCCTGCCGCTGTACGCTGCGCCGCAGTACGTCCCGCAGGTGACCGACTGGTTGTGGCAGGCCTTTGGCGGCGAGACGCTGCCGCGGCAATTCTTCGCCAGCATCGTGCAGCATAGCCAGACGGCGGAGGCGCTGCCGTTGACCTTTATTGCCGTGGAAGGCGAGCAGTTGCTCGGCACGATTGGCCTCTGGCGCTGCGATTTGATCAGCCGCCAGGATCTGTTTCCCTGGCTGGCGGCGCTGTACGTCGCGCCCGCCGCCCGCGGTCAGGGGCTGGCCGGAAAACTGCAGCGGCATGTGATCGATTATGCCCGCCGCGCGGGCTTTCGGGAGCTCTATCTCTACTCCGCCTGCCGGGATTTCTATGAACGCTTCGGCTGGCGCTACATCGGCGAGGGACTGGATTACCCGGCCACCGCCGTGCACCTCTATCGCTATGACTTATCGCCTTCCTGCGGGGCGACCACCGAGTGACGACGGACCAGCGTCGGGCTGAACAGATGGGTGATCTCCGGCGCCGGCCGTTGCTCCGCCAGGGCTAAAGCCAGCTCGGCCGCCTGGGTCGCCATCGTAACGATCGGATAGCGGACGGTAGTCAACCGCGGGCGGACATAGCGCGAAATCAGGACATCGTCGAAGCCAATCAGCGAAATCTCCCGCGGAACGTCGATGCCATTGTCATTCAGCACCCCCATCGCGCCGGCGGCCATCGAGTCGTTATAGCAGGCGACGGCGCTAAAGTGGCGGCCGCGGCCAAGCAGTTCGGTCATCGCCTGTTCGCCGCCGCTTTCATCCGGCTCGGCAAACGTGACCAGCCGGTCGTTGCACGGCAGGCCGCTCTCCTCCAGCGCCGCGTAGTACCCCTGCAGCCGATCTTCCGCATCGGAGATATCATGGTTTGAGCACAGATAGCCGATACGCGTGTGCCCCTGCTGGATCAAATGGCGGGTCGCCAGCCAGGCGCCGTAGCGGTCGTCCAGCGCCACGCAGCGGGTTTCATATCCGGGCAGGATGCGGTTGATCAGCACCATGCCGGGGATCTGTTTCATTAACCCCGCCAGTTCCTCATCGGGGATCATTTTGGCGTGCACCACCAGCGCCGCGCAGCGATGGCGGATCAGCTGCTCTATCGCCTGGCGCTCCTTCTGCACGTTGTGGTAGCCATTGCCAATCAGCAAAAAATTGCCGGTGCGGTAGGCCACCTGTTCGACGGCTTTGACCATCGCGCCGAAGAAGGGGTCGGAGACATCGCCCACCACCAGGCCGACGGTTTCCGTTGACTGCTGGGCCAGCGCCCGGGCGTTCGCGTTGGGGTGATAGTTCAGGGTTTCCATCGCCGCGCCCACGGACTGACGCGAGGCTTCGCTGGCTTTGGGAGAGTTGTTGATGACGCGGGAGACGGTAGCGACGGAGACTCCTGCGAGTCGGGCTACATCCTTAATAGTCGCCATACCATGCCTTTTCTAGGGTAAGCGTTTACATACTGCTATGTTACGGGAAAGAGCGGCAGATTCAAGGCGCGGCGGCGAAGGAATGGCGCAAATGTGATTCAGCGCGGGCTTATCGGTGACCTGTTTACATTGACGCGATCGGTAATTGAAACCGGCGCAGGGAAATACAAACCTTTGCTTACACTTTGCGATGCGCTGTTGCGAATGTTCGCTGGTTTGTTCGCGGATCCGGTTGATATTCTGGCTATCCCAGAGGTATTGATAGGTGGAGTCAACGTCACGTTGACCACTTTACTTACACCAGCCTGCGCAGATGCGCAGGTTTTTTTTTGCCCGCTATCGGCGTTGTTACAGATAGCGAAAATCGTAATACCTCGTTGCACTTAGGCTCACTCCCTTGCGTTTTCCCGCTGGCCCGTTACGGCCAAAAAACGTGACAATCGAGATCCCAGAGGTATTGATAGGTGAGTTTCTCAGGTACGCTCTTCGTACTGAACGTCTTACACCGACCTGCGCGGATGCGCAGGTTTTTTTTATTCCGAAAATCCCCCCGCTGCACTGCTTTCCCAT
Source organism: Klebsiella sp. HMSC16A12 (assembly GCF_001808265.1). Taxonomy (NCBI): domain Bacteria; kingdom Pseudomonadati; phylum Pseudomonadota; class Gammaproteobacteria; order Enterobacterales; family Enterobacteriaceae; genus Klebsiella; species Klebsiella sp. HMSC16A12. The sequence continues at coordinate 47,250 of NZ_KV792625.1, read as the reverse complement.
GCCTTCTCGTGTAACCTGCTTTGACTCATCAACCGGTCACATGGAGTTGTTATGCTTTTGGGATTTTTCAGACTGCTGTTCAAGGGGTTATACCGGGTCAGACTGACCGGCGACACGCAGGCTTTATACCAGCAAAAGGTCTTAATCACCCCGAACCACGTCTCTTTCCTCGACGGCATTCTGCTGGCGCTGTTTTTGCCGGTCCGACCGGTTTTTGCGGTCTATACCTCAATCAGCCAGCGCTGGTTTATGCGCGCGCTGACGCCGATTATCGATTTTGTGCCGCTGGACCCGACCAAGCCGATGTCGATCAAACATCTGGTGCGCCTGATTGAGCAGGGGCGGCCGGTGGTTATTTTCCCGGAAGGGCGAATTTCGGTCAGCGGCTCGCTGATGAAAATTTATGACGGCGCCGCCTTTGTCGCCGCCAAATCGCAGGCGACCATTGTGCCGCTGCGTATTGAAGGCGCCGAACTGACACCCTTCAGCCGGCTGAAGGGGCTGGTGAAACGTCGCCTGTTCCCGCGTATTCAGCTGCATCTCCTGCCGCCCACCCATCTGCCGATGCCCGAGGCGCCGCGCGCCCGCGACCGGCGGAAGATCGCCGGGGAGATGCTGCACCAGATCATGATGGAAGCCCGGATGGCGGTGCGCCCGCGGGAAACCCTGTATGAGTCGCTGCTGGCGGCGCAGGACCGCTTCGGCGCGCGCAAACCCTGCGTGGAGGATATCAACTTCCAGCCGGATACCTATCGCAAGCTGCTGACCAAAACCCTGTTTGTCGCCCGCATTCTGGAAAAATACAGCCAGCCGGGCGAGAAGATCGGCCTGATGCTGCCTAACGCCGGCATCAGCGCGGCGGTGATTTTCGGCGCTATCGCCCGCGGGCGTATTCCGGCGATGATGAACTATACCGCCGGGGTGAAAGGGCTCAGCAGCGCGATAGCCGCCGCGGAGCTCAACACCATTTTCACCTCGCGCACCTTCCTCGATAAAGGCAAACTCTGGCACCTGCCGGAGCAACTGACCCAGGTGCGCTGGGTATTCCTGGAAGATCTTAAAGGCGATATCACCCTCGCTGACAAACTGTGGATTTTTGCTCATCTGCTGGCGCCACGTCTGGCGCAGGTTAAGCAGCAGCCGGAAGACGCGGCGATGATCCTCTTCACCTCCGGTTCAGAGGGCAATCCGAAAGGGGTGGTGCACAGCCATAAGAGTCTGCTGTCCAACGTCGAGCAGATCAAAACTATCGCCGACTTTACCGCCAATGACCGCTTTATGTCGGCGCTGCCGCTATTCCACTCTTTTGGCCTCACCGTCGGCCTGCTGACGCCGCTGCTTACCGGGGCGGAAGTGTTTCTCTATCCCAGCCCGCTGCACTATCGCGTGGTGCCGGAGCTGGTCTACGATCGCAACTGTACGGTGCTGTTCGGCACTTCGACCTTCCTCGCCAACTATGCCCGTTTCGCCAATCCGTACGATTTCTACCGCCTGCGCTACGTGGTCGCCGGGGCGGAGAAGCTGCAGGAGAGCACCAAACAGCTGTGGCAGGATAAATTCGGCCTGCGCATTCTCGAAGGCTATGGCGTGACCGAGTGCGCGCCTGTGGTCTCGATTAACGTGCCGATGGCGGCGAAGGTCGGCACCGTGGGCCGCATCCTGCCGGGGATGGACGCCCGCCTGCTGGCGATGCCAGGCATTGATCAAGGGGGGCGGCTGCAGCTGAAAGGGCCGAACATCATGAAAGGCTACCTGCGGGTGGAAAACCCCGGCGTGCTGGAAGCGCCTGCGGCGGAAAACCAGCACGGCGAGATGGAGGCGGGCTGGTATGACACCGGGGATATCGTTACCTTCGACGAGCAGGGCTATGTCCGCATTCAGGGCCGCGCGAAGCGCTTCGCCAAAATCGCCGGCGAGATGATCTCCCTCGAGATGGTGGAGCAGGTGGCCCTCGGCGCGTCGCCGGACAAAATGCACGCCACGGCGATTAAACAGGACGCCAGCAAAGGCGAGGCGTTGGTGCTGTTTACCACCGATAATGAACTGACTCGTGAAGCCCTGCTGCGCTACGCTCGCCAGCAAGGCGTACCGGAGCTGGCGGTGCCGCGAGATATACGCTGGCTGAAACAGCTACCGGTGCTCGGCAGCGGCAAGCCAGACTATGTCACCCTGAAAAATATGGTCGACGAGGCGGAAACAACCCATGAGTGAGTCAGTACATACTAACCCTTCGCTGTACTCGAAAGGGATGGTGGCGGTGATCTGCGCCCAGTTCCTGTCGGCCTTCGGCGACAATGCGCTTCTCTTCGCCACCCTGGCGCTGATGAAGCAGCTCTATTATCCGGAGTGGAGCCAGCCGGTCCTGCAGATGTTGTTTGTGGGCGCTTACATCCTCTTTGCCCCCTTTGTCGGCCAGTTCGCCGATAGCTTTGCCAAAGGCCGGGTGATGATGGTGGCCAACGGCCTGAAACTGCTCGGCGCCGGCTGCATCTGCTTCGGCGTCAATCCGTTTATCGGCTATACGCTGGTGGGGATTGGCGCCGCCGCCTATTCGCCGGCCAAGTATGGCATTCTCGGCGAACTCACCACCGGCGATAAGTTAGTGAAGGCTAACGGACTGATGGAGTCCTCGACCATCGCGGCGATCCTGCTGGGCTCCATGGCCGGCGGGATCCTCTCCGACTGGCACGTGCTGGCGGCGCTGATCGTCTGCGCGCTGGTCTACGGCGGGGCGGTAGTGGCTAACCTGTGGATACCCAGGCTGCCGGCGGCGCGTCCGGGGCAGTCGTGGCGTTTTAAGCCAATGACGCACAGCTTCTTCAGCGCCTGCCGGACGCTGTGGCGCAACGGCGAAACCCGCTTTTCGCTGATGGGCACCAGCCTGTTCTGGGGCGCTGGCGTGACCCTGCGTTTCCTGCTGGTGATCTGGGTGCCGGTGGCGCTGGGCATTACCAGCAACGCCATGCCCACCTATCTTAATGCGATGGTAGCGGTGGGGATTGTGCTGGGTGCCGGGGCGGCGGCGAAGCTGGTGACCCTGGAGACGGTGTCGCGCTGTATGCCGGCCGGGATTTTGATCGGTATCGCGGTGATAGCCTTTGCGGTGCAGCAGTCGCTGCTGCCGGCGTTCGGTCTGCTGCTGCTGCTCGGGGTGTTCGGCGGGTTCTTTATCGTACCGCTGAACGCGCTGCTGCAGGAGCGTGGGAAACATTCGGTCGGGGCAGGTAACGCCATTGCGGTACAGAACCTCGGTGAGAACGTGGCGATGCTGCTGATGCTGGGGCTCTATTCCCTGGCGGTGAGCGTGGGCGTTCCACCGGTCGCCGTGGGGATAGGCTTTGGCGCGGTATTCGCCGTGGCCATCGCCGCGCTGTGGGTCTGGGGGCGGCGTAAATAACCTCCCGGCTTGCGCTGCGCTTGACTGGGCGATGGGGTCGCCAATATCTGCTCTTCGGTAGCCCGGGTAAGGCGTATACGCCTTACCCGGGGCTTTGCTTTCTTACGGCGCCGGGTAGGTATAAACCTGATGCACCGCCTCAATCTCCGCTAATACCTCTTCGCTCAGCTCAAGCTGCAAACTTTCCACGTTGGCCTGCAACTGCGTCATGGTCGTCGCCCCCAGCAGGGTGCTGGCGACAAACGGCTGCCGACGCACAAAGGCCAGCGCCATTTGCGCCGGATCGAGGCCGTGGCGTTTGGCGATATCCACATAGGCCGCTACCGCTTTCTGCGACTGCTCGCTGCTGTAGCGCGTAAAGCGGCTGAACAGCGTATTGCGCGCCCCCGCCGGCTTCGCACCGTTGAGATACTTGCCGGTCAGTGTGCCGAAAGCCAGGCAAGAGTAGGCCAGCAGCTCCACGCCTTCGAACTGACTCACTTCCGCGAGGCCGACTTCAAAGCTGCGGTTCAGCAGGCTGTAAGGATTCTGAATAGTCACGATCCGCGGGAGGTCGTGCTTATCCGCCAGGTGCAGATAACGCATCACGCCGAAGGCGGTTTCGTTCGACACGCCGATGTAGCGGATCTTCCCGGCGCGCTGGAACTCGGTCAGCGCTTCGAGGGTATCCAGCAGCGTCACGGCGGGCGCGGCGTCGGCCCAGGTATAGCCCAGCTTGCCAAAGCAGTTGGTTGGCCGCTGCGGCCAGTGAACCTGATATAAATCGAGATAATCGGTCTGCAGCCGCTTCAGGCTGGCGTGCAGCGCCTCGCGGATATTTTTGCGGTCCAGGACGTGATTGGGCCGAATGCTGCTGTCGTTATTGCGCGCGGGCCCGCTGACTTTGGAGGCGAGCACCAGCTTTTCGCGATTGCCGCGTTTCGCCAGCCAGTTGCCGACGTAGGTTTCAGTCAGCCCCTGGGTTTCCGGGCGCGGCGGGACCGGGTACATTTCGGCGACATCGATCAGGTTGATGCCGTTGGCAACCGCGTAATCGAGCTGCTGGTGGGCATCGGCCTCGCTATTCTGTTCGCCAAAAGTCATGGTTCCCAGCCCGAGGGTGCTGATTTCAAGAGAACTGTGTGGGATACGGTGATACTGCATAGCCAGCTTCCTTTTTATTTATAAGGTCAGGCATTCCCCGACAAAGGAGTATCAACATGGCAGAGGGTGAGAAAAAGAGGAAGTAAAAAATCAAAAAAGCCGGGTGACGAGGAGGGGCGGTGGGTGAAACCCGCGGCGTCCTGGTATATCCCGACTCTTCTCAAAAGACTGGTGGTCGGTAAGCGCAGCGTCAACAGAAGCTGGGGCCGACAGGGAAAGATTAACGCTTAATGATTTGCGAAACGTCGTCACGATTGATCTGCATTTTATTACCCTGCTGATCTTCGTAACTGATTAAACCGGTATCGTCATCCACGGTAGGTTTACCGTCGGTCAGGATCATTCGCCCATCTTTGGTCGCCATGACGTAATCGCTGCTGCAACCGGAAACCGAGAACGCCAGTCCTACGGCGGAAATCAATACTGCCCATTTCTTCATCGTTAACACCTCTTCAGTAGCTGCACCCCATACCCGTCTATTAATAGCCTGATTTGTGAGACATAAAAAGCAGTAAAGTCTGAAAAAGGGTTGCAGCCTGTGACCAGGCTGCAATTTTGTGGTTTACAGCGGGTTTTTCTTATTACGCAGCAGGTTAAGGCTCTCCACCGCGATAGAGAAGAACATGGCGAAATAGATGTATCCCTTCGGCACATGGACGTCGAAGCTTTCCAGCATCAGGGTAAAGCCGACGAGGATCAGAAACGACAGCGCCAGCATTTTCACCGAAGGATGACGGTCAACAAAATCGCCGATGGGTCGCGCGGCGAACATCATCACCCCCACCGCGATCACCACCGCCGCCATCATGATGAACAGATGATCCGACAGGCCGACGGCGGTGATGACGGAATCGAGGCTAAAGATGATATCCAGCAGCATGATCTGCACGATGGCGCCGAGGAAGGAGTGGACGTTGGTCTTCAGCCCCTCCTCTTCACCTTCGATAGATTCATGGATCTCTTTACTGGCTTTCCAGATAAGGAACAGCCCGCCGAGCAGCAAGATCAGATCGCGAAACGAGATCTCCTGACCGAAAACGGTAAAGAGCGGGTTGGTAAGCTTAACGACCCAGGCGATTGAGGCCAGCAGCGCCAGACGCATGACCATCGCGCCCATCAAACCGATCCGGCGCGCATGGGCGCGCTGGGCGGTGGGGAGCTTAGCCACGACCAGAGAGAGGAAAATAATATTGTCGATCCCGAGCACGATCTCCAGCAGCGTCAATGTGCCCAGCGCCAGCCAGGCGTTAGGATCGGTTATCCATGCAAATAACATTGTTCAAAGTCCTGCAAAATAGAAAGCAGCAATTATATGCAACCCCCAACGCAGAACAAAAAATTAATCGTGTTGTAACAAGAAATGGCGGGCAAGCAGAGCGGCGGTAAAATTCTTTTTCAGATAGAAACCGCGCGGCAGCGTGAGGATTGTCTCCCCGCGGGCACCGATGGCTTCGGTCAGCGCCTTGCTGTTGGCGGCTTTCGGTCTTAACTGCAGCACCTCGCCGTGGCGGGCGGTAATGCGCTCTACCTCACCGAGAACAATGAGATCCATCAGCTCTTCCCAGTCCATGCGCAGCTGGCGCTCCTCGTCTTCGTCCGGGCTCCACAGCAGCGGTGCGCCGACGCGCCGCGCCGCCAGCGGGATGGTGCGTTCACCCTCCACCGGGATCCACAGGACGCGCTGCAGCTTATGCCGTACATGGCTGCTCTCCCAGGTGACGCCGCTATTGCCGGTTAACGGGGCGACGCAGACGAAAGTGGTCTCCAGCGGGCGTCCCCGGCTGTCGATGGGGATCGTTTTGAGCTCGACCCCCAGCGCGGCGAAATCCTGCTCGGGTTTACTGCCTGCGCTGGCGCCCAGCCACAGCTCCAGCAGAATGCCCGTCCAGCCTTTATCGCGCTTCAGATCGCGCGGAATGGGGATCCCCGCCAGCGCCGCCAGCTCGCCCAGCGAATAGCCGGCCAGCTGGCGGGCCTGGGCCAACAGCTGTTCCTGACTTTGCGGCGGTGAGGCGAGCGGAGCGATAGCGGGCATAGGGCAATACCTTTGGTTAAAAAGTGAGCGCTAATTTTGCGCGTTGTGGATAGAGTTTACCGTTTTCTGAGTAACTATACCAATCTCATGATTTATATGGCTTTTTAAACTCATCATGCGGCTTATGAAAACGGTGTAAACGGGTTTTCCAGAACTGGTCACTGACAATAAACAGGATCTTACACCATGTTATCCACAGAAAAGTGGGATAACTGGGGAAAAGACTCACTACTGGTTCGATTTACAGCCTTGACGTGCGACGAAAATCGAATTTTTAGAGAAAATCTGCCGGTGGCCTGCGCGTAATCTGTGGATAAAATCGACATTGCTCGATCTTTCATCAGTCGGCGGATCGCATGTGTGATGATCGTCACGTTATGCTGTAATGTGTGAAAGGAATATATTCTAACTTTATGAATATGATACTATTATTTTCAGATGCTAGCGATGCGATGTTCGGATTACTCTGGGTTTTCCCGGGTTAATTCCGTACTTCTTCACAACTCTATCCACAGAAAAAGTGAATAAAATCGGCTGTCACGCGCTTTCATTGTTTATAACTCTGGCAATTACTGTGAGTTATTCAAATGTTATCCGTTCTCAGTGTGCGAACAGAGTGGTTTACCGTTTCCGGCGAGTGTGAAACAATCATTCACATTGAAGCTTATCTTGAGGTAGTCCGGTGATTGATGACGATGGCTACCGCCCAAATGTCGGTATTGTAATCTGTAATCGTCAGGGCCAGGTGATGTGGGCCCGGCGCTATGGTCAGCACTCGTGGCAGTTCCCGCAAGGGGGCATTAATCCAGGAGAATCCGCAGAGCAGGCGATGTATCGGGAATTGTTTGAAGAGGTCGGGTTAAGCCGTAAAGATGTGCGGATCCTGGCCTCAACCCGTAACTGGCTGCGTTACAAGTTGCCTAAACGTTTGGTGCGTTGGGACACAAAGCCGGTTTGTATCGGCCAGAAACAAAAGTGGTTTCTTTTGCAGTTGATCGGCAACGATGCGGACATCAATATGCAAACCAGCAGTACACCTGAATTTGATGGTTGGCGCTGGGTGAGTTACTGGTACCCGGTTCGCCAGGTGGTGTCGTTTAAGCGCGACGTCTACCGCCGGGTGATGAAAGAGTTCGCCAGCGTGACCATGTCGCTGGCGGAGAGCGCACCTAAGCCGCAAAACGCGCCTGCTTATCGACGTAAAAGAGGTTAAGCCACGCACATTATGCTCACTCGGTTGCGAGAAATAGTCGAGAAGGTCGCGAGCGCGCCGCGTTTAAACGAGGCGCTGGATATTCTGGTGACGGATGTCTGCCAGGCGATGGAGACGGAAGTCTGCTCGGTTTACCTGGCTGACAATGACCGACGCTGCTATTACCTGATGGCCACCCGCGGGTTAAAAAAACCTCGCGGGCGCACCGTTGCGCTGGCGTTCGATGAAGGCCTGGTGGGGCTGGTTGGCCGCCTGGCGGAACCCATCAACCTCGCCGATGCGCAAAAACACCCCAGCTTCAAATATATCCCCGCCGTCAAAGAGGACCGCTTCCGCGCCTTCCTTGGCGTGCCGATCATTCAGCGCCGCCAGCTGCTGGGCGTGCTGGTGGTCCAGCAGCGCGAGCTGCGTCAGTTTGATGAAAGCGAAGAGTCTTTCCTCGTCACCCTCGCCACCCAGATGGCGGCGATCCTCTCCCAGTCCCAGCTGAACGCCCTGTTCGGCCAGTATCGTCAAACGCGCATTCGCGCTCTGCCGGCCTCTTCCGGGGTGGCGATCGCCGAGGGCTGGATGGACGTCAGCCTGCCGCTGATGGAGCAGGTGTATGAAGCCTCGACGCTGGACACCGCCTCGGAACGCGAACGCCTGACCGGTGCGCTGGAAGAGGCGGCCAACGAGTTTCGTCGCTACAGCAAACGCTACGCCGCCGGGGCGCAAAAAGAGACGGCGGCGATCTTCGATCTCTACTCGCACCTGCTCTCTGACGCCCGCCTGCGTCGCGAGCTGTTTGCCGAAGTTGACAAAGGCGCCGTCGCCGAGTGGGCCGTCAAAAAGATCATTGAGAAGTTCGCCGAACAGTTTGCCGCGCTGAGCGACGGCTATTTGAAAGAGCGGGCCGGCGATCTGCGTACCCTGGGCCAGCGTCTGCTGTTCCATCTCGACGACAGTATTCAGGGGCCCAACACCTGGCCGGCGCGCATTATCCTCGTGGCGGACGAGCTGTCGGCCACCACCCTCGCCGAAGTGCCGCAGGATCGCCTGGCCGGCGTGGTGGTGCGCGATGGCGCCGCCAACTCCCATGCCGCTATTATGGTGCGGGCCCTCGGCATCCCAACGGTGATGGGCGCCGATATTCAGCCCTCGCTGCTGCATGGCCATACGCTGATTGTCGATGGCTATCGCGGTGAACTGCTGGTGGATCCTGAACCTGTCCTGTTGCAGGAGTATCAGCGCCTTATCAGCGAAGAGAACGAACTCAGCCGCCTGGCGGAGGACGATCTCCAGCGCGCGTCGGAGCTGAAAAGCGGCGAGCGGGTGAAAGTCATGCTTAACGCCGGCTTAAGCCCCGAGCACGAAGAGAAGCTCGGCAGCTTTGTTGACGGCATTGGCCTCTACCGCACCGAAATTCCCTTTATGCTGCAGAGCGGCTTCCCCTCAGAAGAGGAGCAGGTCGCCCAGTATCAGGGCATGCTGCAGATGTTTAACAGCAAACCGGTGACCCTGCGTACCCTGGACATCGGCGCGGATAAACAGCTGCCGTATATGCCGATCAGCGAAGAGAACCCGTGCCTCGGCTGGCGCGGGATCCGCATCACCCTCGATCAGCCGGAGATCTTTTTGATCCAGGTGCGGGCGATGCTGCGCGCCAACGCCGCCACCGGCAACCTCAGCATTTTGCTGCCGATGGTGACCAGTCTGGAGGAGGTGGATGAGGCCCGTCGGCTGATCGATCGCGCCAGCCGGGAAGTGGAAGAGATGATCGGCTACGCCATCCCACGTCCGCGCCTGGGGGTGATGCTGGAGGTCCCGTCGATGGTCTTTATGCTGCCGCAGCTGGCCAGCCGGATCGATTTTATCTCGGTAGGGACGAACGACCTGACCCAGTACCTGCTGGCCGTCGACCGCAACAATACCCGGGTCGCCAGCATGTATGACAGCCTGCATCCTGCGGTATTGCGTGCGCTGGCGATGATCGCCCATGACGCGGAGCGCTTTGGCATCGATCTGCGCCTGTGCGGCGAGATGGCGGGCGACCCGATGTGCGTGACGATCCTTATCGGCCTCGGTTACCGCCATCTGTCGATGAACGGCCGCTCGGTGGCGAGGGTGAAGTATCTGCTGCGCCGCATTGATATCGAAGAGGCGCAGGAGCTGTCGCGTCGCAGCCTCGATGCGCAGATGACCGCCGAGGTGCGCCATCAGGTGGCGGCCTTTATGGAGCGTCGCGGTCTCGGCGGCCTGATCCGCGGCGGGCGGTAGCGCCAGCCCGGGTGAGGCGTAAGCCGTAACCCGGGGATCCTCTGCTCGCACCCTCCGGCAAAGTAGGGTACCGCCGGGAAAACGGCATTCTGTTAGCATCCGTATACATATCTTTTACACGTTCGGCGCGGATCGCTCTTGTGGCTTATGCTATGATTCGCCTCCTTCGGCGTGCCCGTTTTGTTCGGGTATGGATCATCACCGCTGTCCACTTTCGGCGGAATAACAAGTCTTTATGGTGACAGATGAATAGTGGCTACCTGCATTTTCCGGAGTTCGATCCGGTCATTTTTTCTCTAGGCCCGGTCTCCCTCCACTGGTACGGTTTGATGTACCTGGTGGGCTTTGTCTTTGCGATGTGGCTGGCCACCCGTCGGGCGAATCGTCCGGGCAGCGGCTGGACGAAAAATGAAGTGGAAAACCTGCTCTACGCGGGCTTCCTCGGCGTCTTCCTGGGCGGCCGTATCGGCTACGTGCTGTTTTACAACCTGCCGGTATTTCTTGCCGATCCGCTGTATCTGTTCCGCGTCTGGGACGGCGGCATGTCGTTCCACGGCGGCCTGATCGGCGTGATCCTGGTGATGATTATCTTCGCCAGACGCACCAAACGCACCTTCTTCCAGGTCTCCGATTTTATCGCGCCGCTGATCCCGTTTGGTCTTGGCGCCGGGCGTCTGGGCAACTTTATCAACGGCGAGCTGTGGGGCCGCGTAGACCCGAGCTTCCACTACACGATGATTTTCCCGGGCTCCCGTGCCGAAGACCTGGCGCTGCTGCCGACGCATCCGGAATGGCAATCGCTGTTCGATACCTACGGCGCGCTGCCGCGTCACGCGTCGCAGCTGTACGAGCTGGCGCTGGAAGGCGTGGTACTGTTCCTGATCCTCAACCTGTTTATCCGTAAACCGCGCCCAACCGGCTCCGTTTCCGGCCTGTTCCTGATTGGCTACGGCCTGTTCCGCATCATCGTGGAATTCTTCCGCCAGCCCGACGCCCAGTTCACCGGCGGCTGGGTGCAGTACATCAGTATGGGGCAGATTCTTTCGATCCCGATGGTGCTTGCGGGTATCATTATGATGGTTTGGGCTTACCGCCACCGTCCGCAGCAACAGAATTCTTGAGGAACCATGAAACAGTATCTTGATTTGATGCAGAAAGTGCTCACCGAGGGCACGCCAAAAAATGACCGCACCGGCACTGGCACGATCTCCATTTTCGGCCATCAGATGCGTTTTAACCTGCAGGAAGGCTTCCCGCTGGTGACCACCAAGCGCTGTCATTTACGCTCCATCATCCATGAGCTGCTGTGGTTCCTGCAGGGCGACACCAACATCGCCTATCTGCACGAGAACAACGTCACCATCTGGGACGAGTGGGCGGATGAGAATGGCGACCTGGGGCCGGTCTACGGCAAACAGTGGCGTTCCTGGCCTGCGCCGGACGGCCGCCATATCGACCAGATCAGCACGGTGATGAACCAGCTGAAAAACGACCCGGACTCCCGCCGGATCATCGTCTCGGCATGGAACGTCGGCGAGCTGGATAAAATGGCGCTGGCGCCGTGCCACGCCTTCTTCCAGTTCTACGTCGCCGACGGCAAGCTCTCCTGCCAGCTGTATCAGCGTTCCTGCGATGTGTTCCTCGGCCTGCCGTTCAATATCGCCAGCTATGCGCTGCTGGTGCATATGGTGGCGCAGCAGTGCGATCTGCAGGTCGGTGATTTCGTCTGGACCGGCGGAGACACCCATCTGTACAGCAACCATCTTGAGCAGACCAACCTGCAGCTAAGCCGCGAACCGCGTCCGCTGCCGAAGCTGGTCATCAAACGCAAGCCGGCGTCTATCTTCGACTACCGCTTTGAAGACTTCGAGATTGAAGGTTACGATCCGCACCCGGGCATTAAAGCGCCGGTGGCGATTTAACCCCCAGCAGAGATGACTAACCGGCGCCCGATGGCGCCGGTTTTTTTATGCCCTTCGCACCACCCGATGGGAGCGCTTTCCGTTACCACCGGGAGAAGGTTGTTTTCACCTGCCCCAGGCCACAGGTGGTTGCGGTGGGCGAAGTTGGGTAGACGCTCGCAAAAAAATGTCCTTCTGTCGAGTATGCAAAGCTTTTTTGCGTATCTGGCCGGGAAAGCTATTTTCCGTCGTCGCGCCAGAGCCAATCGCCGCGGCATACTCGACGCCATGAACAGAGAACATGGCTACACCCTGATGGAAACCCTGGTAACGCTGACACTGATGATGATCCTCAGCGTCGGCGGCCTGTACGGCTGGCAGCGCTGGCAGCAGCAGCAACGACTGTGGCAAACCGCCGTCCAGGTGCGGGATTTTCTGCTCTTTCTGCGCGATGACGCCAACGCCTACAACCGGGACCGCGTGCTTCGCGTCGGCCTGGACGAAGTGGGCTGGTGCCTGAGCGCGGATGGGGAGGGGCCTGACTGCGCCTCGGGGACATCCTTCACGCTGCGCCCGCGCTGGCCGGGGATCACGCTGGCTGGCGTTACGCCTGGTCTGGGGTTTTATGGTCTGCGCAGCACCGCCTGGGCGGGGAATCTGCGGCTGCAGAGCGCGGCCGGCAGCTGGAGCATTGTGATCTCACACTGGGGGCGGATTCGTTTATGCCGCAGCGACAGCGCAGGAGGGTGTCAGTGAGCCGCCGCGGATTTTCCCTGGCGGAGGCGCTTATCGCCATGGCCATTGGCTCGCTGCTGCTGATGGGGGCCTGCCGCTTTCTGCCTGCCCTGCAGCGTCATATTCTGCGCCAGGGCGAACAGCTGGCCCTGGAGAACGAGCTGTGGCAGCGCGTGCATGCCGTGGGAAAACATCTGCAGCGCGCCGGGTACTGCCGGGGAGCGTGCGGCGGAGCCGGGCTGGAGCTAGCCGCTGGCGGGGAGTGTCTGATTGTGCGCTGGGATGCGAACAGCAACGGGAGATGGGAAACCTCCCCCGCGGCAGCGGCGGAGAGCACCGGCTTTCGCCTGCGCGACGGCGCGCTGGAGACCCTGCGCGGGGCCAGCGACTGCCGCGGCGGCGGATGGGAGAAAATCACCAACCCGGCCGCCATCGTGGTGACGCGCTTCTCGGTACAACGTCAGGTCACCCCGGGCTTCGCGCCGGAGCTGAGCGTGACGCTGGCGGCGCGCTCCGCGCAACAGACGGGCCTGACGAGCGAGGTTGAGCAGCGGGTGACGGGGTATAACCTGTGATCCGCCAGCGTGGAATGTCGTCGCTGCTGATGGTGCTCCTGTTGCTGACCCTCGGCAGCCTGTTACTCGAGGGGCTTAACCTGCAGCAGCGGGCGCTGCTGGCGCAAACCGCCAGCGAAACGCAAGCGATCCGCGATACGGCGATAGCCCATTCCGCGCTGCAGTGGGGAAAACAGCAGGTCTGGTCGGCGCAGGTGGCGCTGGCCTGCCGGGAGCAGGCGCCGCAGGGCTGGCGCGCCTGTCTGCGTATCTTCGGCGACGGTTCACTGCTGCTCAGCAGCGCCAGCGGCGAGGTGCAGGTCTGGCAGTCCGGCGAGGTGCGCGGCGGGCAGGTGCGTTTTTCCGCCCACGGCTGGAGCGATTTTTGCCCGCTCAGAGAGGCGAGCTTATGTCAAATGCCCTGAAGCGTCAGCGGGGGTTTAGCCTGCCGGAGACCGTGCTGGCGATGGCGCTGATGGTGCTGACGGTCACCGCGCTGGGCGGCTATCAGCGCGGAATGGCGCAAGGAATTGTCCAGTTGAACCAGACCCGTCAACTGTGGCGCGACGCGTGGCGCTATAGTCAGCTCTCCGCGCCGCCGTCGCCGGCACGCGGGCAGGTAAGCCGTATGCAGACATCGAGGCAAAGATGTGTCAGCATCACGGTAACGATCAGTAGACCCGTTGCAAAGCGGGTGCAGATGACCCGGCTGCATTGCCCGGTCAGCCAGTAGTCAGGAGCAATTATGTTAAGGGTATACCACTCAAACCGGCTGGATGTTCTCGAGGCGTTGATGGAGTTTATCGTCGAGCGCCAGCGGCTGGATGACCCTTTTCAGGCCGAAATGGTGCTGGTGCAGAGTACCGGCATGGCGCAGTGGCTGCAGATGACTCTGGCCGCGCGCTTCGGGATTGCCGCCAATATCGAGTTCCCGCTGCCAGCGAGCTTTATCTGGGATATGTTCGTGCGCGTCCTGAAAGATATTCCGGGCGAAAGCGCCTTCAGCAAGCAGAGCATGAGCTGGAAGCTGATGACCCTCCTGCCGCAGCACCTGGAGGAAGACGATTTTATCCTGCTGCGCCAGTATCTGAGTGATGACGGCGACAAGCGCAAGCTGTTTCAGCTGGCCGCCCGGGTGGCGGACCTCTATGACCAGTACCTCGTCTATCGCCCGGAGTGGCTGATGCGCTGGGAGGCCGGCCAGCGGGTGGAAGGTCTCGGCGATGCCCAGCAGTGGCAGGCGCCGCTGTGGCAGGCGCTGGTGAGCTATACCGCCGAGCTGGGGCAGCCGCAGTGGCACCGCGCCAATCTCTACCAGCGCTTTATCAGTACCCTGGAAAAAGCGGACGAACCGCCCGCCGGGCTGCCGTCGCGCGTCTTCATCTGCGGGATTTCCGCGCTGCCGCCGGTCTATCTTCAGGCGCTGCAGGCGCTGGGTAAGCATGTCGATGTCTATGTCTTGTTTACCAACCCCTGCCGCTACTACTGGGGAGACATTAAGGATCCGGCGTTCCTGGCGAAGCTGCTGTCGCGCCAGCGGCGCCATCACCGCGAGGCGCGCGCGCTACCTCTGTTTCGCGACACCGAGCAGGCGCCGGGGTTGTTTAATGACGCCGGGGAACAGGATGTCGGCAACCCGTTGCTCGCCTCCTGGGGCAAACTGGGGCGCGACTATATCTACCTGCTGGCAGGGCTGGAGCGCTATGAGGAACTGGACGCTTTTGTCGACATCGCCCCCGATAACCTGTTGCATAACCTGCAATCGGATATCCTCGAACTGCGCAACGCGGCGGTGGCCGGGCAGAGCGCAGAGGCATTCGCCCACAGTCGCGACAAACGTCCGCTGGCGCTGGATGACCGCAGTCTGAGCATTCACGTCTGCCACAGTCCGCAGCGCGAAGTGGAGGTTCTGCACGATAGGCTACTGGCGATGCTGGAGGCGGATCCGACGCTCACGCCGCGGGATATCATCGTCATGGTGGCGGATATCGACAGCTACAGCCCCTATATACAGGCGGTGTTTGGCGCAGCCAGCGGCGATCGCTGGCTGCCGTGGGCGATCTCCGACCGTCGCGCCCGAGAGTCGCACCCGGTGCTGCAGGCGTTTATCACGCTGCTCTCGCTGCCGGACAGCCGCTTCGCCAGTGAAGATGTGCTGGCGCTGCTGGACGTCCCGGTGCTGGCGGCGCGCTTTAATATCACGGAAGAAGGGCTGCGCTACCTGCGCCAGTGGGTGAACGAGTCCGGCGTCCGCTGGGGAATGGATGACGACAACGTCCGTGAGCTGGATCTGCCGGCGACCGGGCAGCATACCTGGCGGTTCGGCCTCACCCGCATGCTGTTGGGCTACGCGATGGACAGCCGCGAGGGAGAATGGCAGTCGGTGCTGCCGTATGACGAATCCAGCGGTTTGATCGCCGAGCTGGTGGGCAACCTCGCATCGCTGCTGATGCAGCTTAATCTGTGGCGACGCGGCCTGGCCCAGCAGCGGCCGCTGGCGGAGTGGCTGCCGGTCTGTCGCGATCTGCTGAATGACTTTTTCCTGCCGGACAGCGAGACCGAAGCGGCGCTGGCGCTGATTGAGCAGCAGTGGCTGGCGGTTATTGATAGCGGTCTGGAGGCGCAGTATGGCGAGCAGGTGCCGCTGACGCTGCTGCGCGATGAGCTGGCCCAGCGCCTCGATCAGCAGCGGATCAGCCAGCGCTTTCTTGCCGGCCCGGTCAATATCTGTACCCTGATGCCGATGCGTTCGATCCCCTTTAAGGTGGTGTGCCTGCTGGGGATGAATGACGGGGTTTATCCGCGCACGCTACCGCCGCTGGGCTTTGATTTAATGAGCCAGAAGCCGCAGCGCGGCGACCGCAGCCGGCGCGATGATGACCGCTATCTGTTCCTCGAAGCGCTGATGTCCGCCGAGCAGACGCTGTATATCAGCTATATCGGCCGTTCGATCCAGGACAACAGCGAGCGTTTTCCTTCGGTGCTGGTGCAGGAGCTGGTGGATTATATCGGCCAGAGCCACTGTCTCGCCGGTGACGAAGAGCTTGACTGCGACGCCAGCGAAGCGCGGGTTAAAGCCCACATCACCCATCTGCATACGCGCATGCCGTTCGACGTTGCCAATTTCCAGGAAGACGAGAACAAGAGCTACGCTCGTGAATGGCTGGCGGCCGCCGGCCAGCAGGGAGAGGCGCATAGCGATTTTATACAGCCGCTCACCGCGCCGCCGATTGACAGCCTGCCGTTCGATCAGCTTCTGCGCTTCTGGCAGCACCCGGTACGCGCGTTCTTTCAGCAGCGTTTGCGGGTCAATTTCCGCGCCGAAGAGGACGATATTCCAGACGACGAGCCGTTCACTCTTGAAGGGCTGAGCCGTTATCAACTGAATCAGCAACTGCTCAATACGCTTATTGAGGAGCAGGACGTCTCGGCTATGTTCCGCCGCTTTCGCGCCGCCGGCGAGCTGCCGTATGGCGCCTTTGGCGAGCTGGTCTGGGAGACGCAGCGCCTGGAGATGCAGGCGCTGGCCGAGCGGGTGATGGCCGAGCGCCAGCAGGCGCAGAGCATGGAGATCGATCTGCGGTGCGGCGGCGTGAACCTGACCGGCTGGCTGCAGCAGGTGCAGCCGGACGGTCTGCTGCGCTGGCGGCCTTCGCTGCTGAGCGTCTCCCAGGGGATGCAACTTTGGCTGGAACACCTTGTCTACTGCACCAGCGGCGGCACCGGCGAGAGCCGGCTGTTTGTGCGGAAAGAGGGAGAGTGGCGCTTTCCGGCGCTGGCGCCCGCCGAGGCGCAGGCGTACCTTAACGAGCTGGTGGATGGCTATTTGCTGGGGATGTCGCAGCCGCTGCTGCTGCTGCCGGAAAGCGGTGGCGCCTGGCTGAAAGCCTGTTACGACGCCGAAAAGGATGTCATCTTAATGGACGAAGAGACGCAGCAGAAAGCGCGGAGCAAATTCCTGCAGACCTACGAAGGGAACATGGTGGTCAGCGGGGAGGGCGCCGATATCTGGTATCAACGCCTGTGGCGTTCGCTGGAGCCGGCGCATTACGAAGAAATCATTGCCCAGACGCAGCGTTATCTGTTACCGCTATATCGTTACCATCGGTCCACACAAATTTAAATAGTATAAAAATTGCGCACTGAATGGCGGTTCATTTAATATGCGCAACGTATCACGGACTGAT
This sequence comes from Klebsiella sp. HMSC16A12, assembly GCF_001808265.1. Classification (NCBI taxonomy): domain Bacteria; kingdom Pseudomonadati; phylum Pseudomonadota; class Gammaproteobacteria; order Enterobacterales; family Enterobacteriaceae; genus Klebsiella; species Klebsiella sp. HMSC16A12. The sequence goes on along the minus strand of NZ_KV792625.1, from coordinate 29,826 downwards.
GGACATAAAAGGCTGCACGCTGTGCAGCGCAAGTTTGTTAATGATGAGGTTCGTGAATGCCCCGCAGTTTATGGTTCAAGGTTTTTGTTGTGTTGGCCGCCCTCTGGGCGCCGTTTAGTCAGGCCGACACCGGATGGCAGCCGATTCAGGAGACGATCCGCAAAAGCGAAAAAGATACGCGTCAGTATCAGGCGATCCGCCTTGATAACGACATGGTCGTGCTGCTGGTTTCCGATCCGCAGGCGGTGAAATCGCTGTCGGCGCTGGTGGTGCCGGTGGGATCCCTGCAGGATCCGGCAGATCATCAGGGGCTGGCGCATTTTCTGGAACATATGACGCTGATGGGGTCGCAAAAATATCCCCAGCCTGACAGCCTTGCAGAGTTTCTTAAGCTGCACGGCGGCAGCCATAACGCCAGTACCGCGCCCTACCGCACCGCGTTTTATCTTGAAGTGGAAAATGATGCGCTGGACGGGGCCGTAGATCGCCTGGCCGACGCCATCGCCGCGCCGCTGCTGGATAAAAAATATGCCGACCGCGAACGTAACGCGGTCAACGCCGAGCTGACGATGGCTCGGACGCGAGACGGGATGCGCATGGCCCAGGTCAGCGCGGAGACCATCAACCCGGCTCACCCGGCGGCCCACTTCTCGGGTGGCAACCTCGAGACGCTCAGCGATAAGCCCGGCAGCCCGGTGCTTGATGCGCTGCACACCTTCCGCGATAGCTGGTACTCCGCCAATCTGATGAAAGCGGTGATCTACAGCAACAAGCCGTTGCCGGCGCTGGCGCGCATGGCTGCGGACACCTTTGGCCGCGTGCCGAATCGTCAGATCAGCAGGCCGGAAATTACCGTCCCGGTGGTCACGGATGCGCAAAAAGGCATCATTATTCACTATGTGCCGGCGATGCCGCGTAAAGTGCTGCGCGTCGAGTTTCGCATCGACAACAACAGCGATCGCTTCCGCAGCAAAACCGATGAGCTGGTCACCTATCTTATCGGCAACCGCAGCCCGGGCACGCTCTCTGACTGGTTGCAAAAACAGGGTCTGGCGGAAGGTATCCGCGCCGATTCCGATCCGGTGGTAAACGGCAACAGCGGCGTACTGGCGATCTCAGCCACCCTCACCGACAAAGGCCTGGCGCACCGCGATGAAGTGACGGCGGCCATTTTCAGCTACCTCGACCTCCTGCGTACTCAGGGCATCGACAAACGCTATTTCGACGAACTGGCGCATGTGCTGGCGCTCGATTTCCGCTATCCGTCGATCAACCGCGACATGGACTACGTGGAATGGCTGGCGGACACCATGATCCGGGTGCCGGTCGAGCATGCGCTGGACGTGGTGAATATTGCCGACCAGTACGACCCGCAGGCGATCAAAGACCGGCTGGCGATGATGACCCCGCAGAACGCCCGTATCTGGTATATCAGCCCCCAGGAGCCGCATAACAAGACGGCCTACTTTGTCGATGCGCCGTATCAGGTGGATAAGATTAGCGAGCAGACGTTCGCTGACTGGCAGCACAAATCGCAGGCCATCCAGCTGCGGCTGCCGGCGCTCAACCCCTATATTCCGGATGACTTCACCCTTATCAAAAGCGATAAAGCCTGGCCGCATCCGCAGCTGATCCTGGATGAACCGACGCTGCGGGTGGTGTATGCCCCGAGCCAGTATTTTGCCAGCGAGCCGAAGGCGGACATCTCCCTGGTGCTGCGTAACCCTCAGGCGATGGACAGCGCTCGCCGGCAGGTGATGTTTGCCCTCAACGATTATCTCGCCGGCATCGCCCTCGACCAGCTCAGTAACCAGGCGGCGGTCGGCGGCATTTCGTTCTCTACCGGCGCTAATAACGGATTAATGGTCAATGCCAACGGCTATACCCAGCATCTTCCGGCGCTGTTCAGCGATCTGTTGCAGGGATACTTCAGCTATACGCCGACCGAGGAGCAGCTGGAGCAGGCCAAATCCTGGTATGCGCAGATGATGGATTCCGCCGAGAAAGGCAAAGCCTACGATCAGGCGATTATGCCGATCCAGATGGTCTCGCAGGTGCCGTACTTCCAGCGCGAAGTGCGCCGGGCGCTGCTGCCCTCCATTACCCTTAAAGAGGTGCTCAACTACCGCGCCAACCTGAAAACCAGGGGGCGTCCTGAACTGATGGTGATAGGCAATATGACCGCCGATGCCGCCACGACGCTGGCCCGCCAGATCCAGCAGCAGCTGGGCGCTGACGGCAACGAATGGTGCCGCAATAAAGACGTGGTGGTGAATCGGCAGCAGCTGGCGATCTTCAATAAAGCGGGCAACAGCACCGACTCCGCGCTGGCCGCGGTGTTTGCGCCGCCCAACGTGGATGAGTTCAGCAGCACCGCCGCCAGCACCCTGCTGGGGCAGATCATTCAGCCGTGGTTCTACAACCAGCTGCGTACTGAAGAGCAGCTCGGCTACGCGGTCTTTGCCTTCCCGATGAACGTGGGGCGCCAGTGGGGCATGGGCTTCCTGCTGCAGAGTAGCGATAAGCAGCCGGCCTTCCTCTGGCAGCGGTTCCAGGCCTTCTTCCCCACCGCGGAGGCGAAGCTGCGGGCGATGAAGCCGGAAGAGTTTGCTCAGCTCCAGCAGGCGGTGATAAGCCAGATGCTGCAGGCGCCGCAGACGCTGGGCGATGAAGCCTCGAAACTGAGCAAAGATTTCGATCGCGGTAATATGCGTTTTGATTCACGTGATAAAGTAGTGGCTCAGATTAAACTGCTGACGCCGCAAAAACTTGCCGACTTCTTCCATCAGACGGTGGTGGATCCGCAGGGCATGACGATCTTGTCCCAGATTTCCGGTAGCCAGAATGGCAAAGCGGACTATGCCCAGCCGAAAGGCGGCAAAGTGTGGGAAAACGTCAGCGCATTGCAGCAATCCTTACCCCTGATGCGAGAGAATGAATGACCGACACCGCTGAGTCTTTGGATCCCCTGCGCTTGCCCCTGATCGGCGAGCGCCTGATAGAAGCCTCTGCGGGCACCGGAAAAACCTTTACCATCGCCGCGCTGTATCTGCGGCTGCTGTTGGGGCTGGGCGGTGAGGCCGCCTATCCCCGCGCCATCAGCGTTGAAGAACTGCTGGTGGTGACCTTTACCGAGGCGGCGACCGAAGAGCTGCGCGGCCGTATCCGCAGCAACATCCACGAACTGCGCATCGCCTGCCTGCGCGGCGAATCCGACAATCCGCTCTACAGCGCGTTGTTGGCGGAGATCGCCGATAAAGACGACGCCGCGAAGACGCTGCTGCTGGCTGAACGGCAGATGGACGAGGCGGCGGTATTCACCATCCACGGCTTTTGCCAACGGATGCTGAGCCTTAACGCCTTCGAGTCGGGCATGCTGTTCGAGCAACAGCTGATCGAGGATGAATCCCGCCTGCGCTATCAGGCCTGCGCCGATTTCTGGCGCCGCCACTGCTATCCCCTGACCCGCGATATCGCGGCGGTGATCCACGACGTCTGGAAAGGGCCGCGCGATCTGCTGAAGTCCCTTGACCGCTGGCTGCAGGGCGAAGCGCCGCAGCTTAAGTCGCCGCCAGCCCCTAACGAGACGCTGGCCGAACGCCATCAGCAGATCATCGCCCGCATTGACTCGCTCAAGCAGCAGTGGCGCGAGCAGGTGGGCGAGATCGAAGGCGTGCTGGAAAATTCCGGCCTTGACCGGCGGAAGTTTAATCGCGGCAACCAGGGCAAGTGGATGGAGAAAGTGAACGCCTGGGCGCAGGAAGAGACGTTAAGCTACCAACTGCCCGACGCGCTGGAGAAATTTGCCCAGTCGTTTCTGCTCGAGCGCACCAAAGCCGGTGGCGAACCGCCGGTGCATCCCCTGTTTAGCGCCGTAGAGTCGTTGCTGGCCTCCTCGCTGACGCTCACCGATCTGGTGCTGGCGAGAGCGATGGTCGAGATCCGCGATGCGGTCGCCCGCGAAAAGCGCCGCCGCGGCGAGCTGGGGTTTGACGATATGCTCAGCCGGCTTGACGAGGCGCTGCGCGGCGACAGCGGCGAGACGCTGGCCAGCGCCATTCGCCAGCGTTTTCCGGTGGCGATGATCGATGAATTTCAGGACACCGACCCTCAGCAGTACCGGATTTTTCGCCGCATCTGGCGCCGGCAGCCGGAGACGGCTCTGCTGCTGATCGGCGATCCGAAGCAGGCCATCTACGCCTTTCGCGGCGCCGATATCTTTACCTATATGAAAGCGCGCGGCGACGTTGCCGCGCACTACACCCTCGATACCAACTGGCGCTCCTCGCCGGGCATGGTGGGCAGCGTCAATCGGCTGTTCAGCCTCAGCGATAACCCCTTCATGTTCCACGAGATCCCGTTCCTGCCGGTGAAGGCGGCGGCGAAGAACAAGGGGTTGCGCTTTACCGTTGACGCGGCGGACGTACCGGCGATGAACGTCTGGCTGATGCCCGGCGACACCGTCGGGTCTGGCGATTATCAGACCTTTATGGCGCAGCTCTGCGCCACGCAGATCCGCGACTGGCTGAGCGCCGGTCAGCAGGGGCGCGCGCTGCTGTGGCGCGGGGAAACCTCGCGCCCGGTACAGGCTTCGGATATTACCGTGCTGGTGCGCAACCGGCTGGAGGCAGCGCAGGTACGTGAAGCGCTGCAGACGCTGGGTATTCCCTCGGTCTACCTCTCCAACCGCGACAGCGTTTTTGAGACGCTGGAGGCCCAGGAGCTGCTCTGGCTGCTGCAGGCGGTGCTGGCCCCGGAGCGGGAAAATACCCTGCGCAGCGCGCTGGCGACGTCGATGTTTGGCCTGACCGCGCTGGATATTGAAAACCTGAACCAGGACGAGCAGGCGTGGGACGCGCTGGTGGAAGAGTTCAGCGAATACCGCCAGATTTGGCGGCAGCGCGGGGTGATGCCGATGCTGCGGGCGTTGATGACAGCCCGGCATATCGCCGAGAACCTGCTGGCGACCCGCGGCGGCGAGCGGCGTTTAACCGACATTCTGCACATCAGCGAACTGCTGCAGGAGGCGGCCAGCCAGCTGGAAAGCGAGCATGCCCTGGTGCGCTGGCTGGCGCAGCATATCGCCGAGCCGGACAGCAACGCCGCCAGCCAGCAGATGCGTCTCGAAAGCGATAAGCACCTGGTGCAAATTGTCACCATTCACAAGTCAAAAGGGCTGGAATACCCCTTGGTCTGGCTGCCGTTTATCGCCCGGTTTCGTAAACAGGACCAGGCGTTTTACCACGATCGCGAGACGTTCGCGGCGGTGCTGGATCTGGGCCAGGATGAGGCCAGCCTCGAGCTGGCGGAGGCGGAACGACTGGCGGAAGATCTGCGCCTGCTGTACGTCGCCCTGACCCGCGCGGTCTGGCACTGCAGCCTCGGCGTGGCGCCGCTCAGCAGCCGGAAATCCGGCAACAGCGATTTCCACCTCAGCGCGCTGGGACGGCTGCTGCAGGCGGGCGAAGCCATGGACGCCGCCGGGCTGGCTGCGCGGCTGGCGGACTTCTGTCATGGCGATATTGCATTACAGATTCCGGGCGAACTGGATCTCACCCCGTGGCAGGCGCCCGCGGCGACCATCCCGCGATTGTCGGCGCGCGAGCTGCAGCGCCGCATCGCCGACGACTGGCGGGTGACCAGTTACTCCGGACTGCAGCAGCATGGTTTCAGCGGCGGGCAGGATTTGCTGCCGCGTCTGGATGTTGATGCCGCCGGCGTCGGCGAAGTCGTGGAAGAGCCGCAGCTGACTCCGCACCAGTTCCCGCGCGGCGCCGCGCCGGGGACCTTCCTGCACAGCCTGTTTGAGGAGCTGGACTTCACCCAGCCGGTGCCGGAAGGGTGGATGGCGGAGAAGCTGCAGCTGAGCGGGTTTGACGCGCAGTGGGCGCCGGTGCTGACCGACTGGCTGGGGGGCGTGCTGAAGACCCGCCTGCCGGGGCCGGATATCGCGCTCAATCAGCTTGCGGCGCGGGATAAACAGGTGGAGATGGCATTTTACCTGCCCATCGCCCAGCTGCTGACGGCGGAGCGCCTTGACGCGCTTATCCGCCAGTACGATCCCCTCTCTGCCGACACGCCGCCGCTGGATTTCCGCCAGGTGCGCGGCATGCTGAAGGGCTTTATCGATCTGGTCTTCCGTCACGAAGGCCGTTATTACCTGCTGGATTACAAATCCAACTGGCTGGGGGAAGATCGCGAGGCCTACACCCGGCCGGCGATGGAGCAGGCGATGCGTGCCCACCGCTACGATCTACAGTATCAGCTGTATAGCCTGGCGCTGCACCGCTATCTGCGCCACCGGCTGGCCGATTATGACTATGACCGCCACTTCGGCGGCGTGATTTATCTTTTCCTGCGCGGCATGGACGGGCAGGAGGGGGGGCAGGGGATCTTCACCACCCGGCCGGTGCGACCGCTGATTGACGGTCTGGATCAGCTTTTTGCCGGAGAAACTCAGGAGGAGGCCTCATGACTTTCGAACAACTACTGCTGGCGGCGGTGGAGCAGCGTCTGCTGCGGCCGCTGGACGTCCAGTTTGCCCTGATGGTGGCGCAAAACGACCCCCCGGCGGTCAAGCTGGCGGCGGCCTTGCTGAGCCGGGATGCCGGCGAGGGGCACGTCTGTCTGCCGCTCTCGCGGTTGAGCGGCGACGAGGCGCTGAGCGGTAAAGCGGGGGAGATCCGCGATCGGCTGCTGGCCGAAGCCGGCGCGCCGGAGGACTGGCCCGGGCTACTGCTCGCTTCGTCGGCGGTGAGCTGCGGCGATGCTCCGGCGCCGATGATTTTGTGCGGCGACCGGCTCTATCTGAATCGGATGTGGCGCAACGAGCTGACCGTCGCCCGCTTCTTCAATGAAGCCAACCGGGTGCTGGAGATGGATGAGGCCCGGCTGGCGTCAACCCTGAATGCCCTGTTCCCTGCCACCGGCGAAACCGACTGGCAAAAAGTGGCCGCGGCGGTGGCGCTGACCCGCCGCATCTCAGTGATCTCCGGCGGTCCCGGGACCGGGAAGACCACCACCGTGGCGAAGCTTCTGGCGGCGCTGATCCAGATCGAAGACAGCCCGCGCTGTCGTATTCGCCTGGCGGCGCCAACCGGGAAAGCGGCGGCGCGTCTGACCGAATCGCTGGGCGCGGCGCTGAGAAAATTGCCGCTGACCGACGCGCAGAAAGCGTTGATTCCCACCGAGGCCAGCACGCTGCATCGTCTGCTGGGCGCCCAGCCAGGCAGCCAGCGGATGCGCTATCACGCCGGCAACCCGCTGCATCTGGACGTGCTGGTGGTGGATGAAGCCTCGATGATCGACCTGCCGATGATGTCGCGGCTTATCGACGCGCTGCCGGCCCACGGGCGGGTGATTTTCCTCGGCGATCGCGACCAGCTGGCCTCCGTAGAAGCGGGGGCGGTGCTGGGGGATATCTGCGCCTGGGCGAGTTCGGGCTATACCGCCGCGCGGGCGCAGGAGCTGACCCGGCTGACCGGTTCGCCGGTGCCGGCGGGCGAGGGGGCTATCGCGGGCGCGCTGAGAGACAGTTTGTGCCTGCTGCAAAAGAGCTATCGCTTCGGTAGTCACTCCGGCATCGGGAGCCTGGCGCGGGCGGTGAACGCTGGCGCGCGCGCGGAGGTGAAGGCCACGCTGCGCCAGCCGTTTGACGATATCGCGCTTCATCCCCTCAGCACGACCGAAGAGTACGAAGCCATGCTCGGCGCGGCTCAGCAGGGTTATGAGCGCTACCTGCAGCTGCGCCGCGAGCGGGCCGAACCGCAGGCCATGCTGGCCGCTTTCAGCGAATTCCAGCTGCTGTGCGCGCTGCGCGAGGGGCCGTACGGCGTGAGCGGCGTCAATGAGCGGCTGGAGCAGCGGCTCAACCGCCAGCGGGCGATCGCCCTGCCGCGCCACTCTCGCTGGTATGACGGCCGACCGATCATGATATCGCGCAACGACAGCGCGCTGGGGCTGTTTAACGGCGATATCGGCATCGCCCTGGAGCGCAACGGCGAGCTGCGGGTGTGGTTCCTGATGCCCGACGGCGCCATCAAGTCGGTGCAGCCGAGCCGTCTGCCGGAGCATGATACCGCCTGGGCGATGACCGTGCATAAATCGCAGGGCTCGGAGTTCGAACACGCGGCGCTGATCCTGCCGGCGCGCAGCGTCCCGCTGGTGACCCGCGAACTGGTCTACACGGCGATCACCCGCGCGAAACGGCGGTTGTCGCTCTATGCCGACGAGCAGGTGCTCTCCCAGGCCATTGTGACGCGCACCGAACGGCGCAGCGGCCTGGCGGAGATTTTCGCCGGGCGCGAAACCCCCTGAGACGCCGGGTCCGGGCGATGGAAAATGCTGCAGCCGTCGCCCGGGCTGGCGGAAAAATCAGTAACTAAAGAACAGAGGGATAAGCCAGAGCGCCGAGATCGAGTTCATCGCGAAAAAGCGGACTGCTGCGCCGCCGGCCAGCGGTGGGGTGGAACAGCGGGCACAAAAAATCACCAGCGAGGAGATGAGAAGATTCATGCCGGACGTCAGGGCCAGCAGAAATAATATCGCGATGGCGGCGCCGAGCGCGGCATAGCCATGCTGATGATGGCGCTGGTTATCCCAGAGGAGCAGTATCATCAGCAACCACGGATAGAGGGCGACCGCGGTGGTGATGAGATTAATATGTCTGACCAGCCAGTTCGGTTTGGGTTCCATTCTTTAAGCGATCCTTACAGGGCGGGTGGCGGCCGCGGCGCCAGTCGACGTCCTGTCGACAGCCAATAGCATATCGGTGAGCCAGCGAGAAAGAAATGGCCTGCGCGGAAACCAGGAATTTCGCCCGCGTGCGTACGCCAGGCTGGCGGGAAGAGGGGCGGGAGACCGGCCGGGGATAAAGCGATAAGCGTCGCGCTATCCCGGGCCGTTAGATAGAGAGGAGAAGGGCTTAAGCGAGGTCGGCCATCAGCACCTTCGACCGGCGCTGATAGTTATACATCTGCTTTTTACTCTCCGGCAGCAGGTCGATATCCACCGGCGTGAAGCCGCGCTCCTGGAACCAGTGGATGCTGCGGGTGGTTAACACGAACAGTTTGCTCAGTCCCATCTGCCTGGCCTGAGCGGCAATACGCTCCAGCAGCACCTCTCCCCGCGACGAGCTCCGGTAATCCGGATGCACCGCCACGCAGGCCATTTCGCCGATCTTCTCTTCCGGGAAAGGATAGAGGGCGGCGCAGGCGATGGTGGTGTTATCGCGCTGAATAATGGTGAATTTGTCGATCTCCATCTCCAGCTGTTCGCGGGAACGGCGTACCAGAATGCCCTGCTGCTCGAGCGGGCTTATCAGCTCAAGAATACCGCCGATATCATTGATGGTCGCCCGACGGATCTGCTCCGCGCTCTCCATGACGATCTGGGTGCCGATGCCGTCGCGTGAAAACAGCTCCTGCAGCAGCGCGCCATTTTCCTGATAGCTGATCAGGTGGCAGCGCCGTACGCCGCTGCGGCAGGCCTTCACCGCCCCGCGCAGGAAGCGCACGGTGCCGGAGTTATAGTCTTCGTCTGCTTCCAGCTCTTCGACGCGGGCTTGCGCCTCATTAGGGAACAGTTCGGAGACAATTTCCCCGGCCTGGTTGTAAACCCCTTGCGACGAACAGAAGCCGATCATTTTCTCCGCCTTCAGCTTGATGGCCAGCTGGGTAGCGATCTCTTCCGAAGTCAGGTTAAAGCTCTCGCCGGTGACCGACACCGCGACCGGCCCCATCAGGACAATGGCGCCGCTGTCGAGCTGACGATGAATCGCCTCTTCGTCAATGCGGCGAATGCGTCCGCTGTGGCAATAATCGACGCCGTCATCGACGCCCAGCGGCTGGGCAATGATAAAGTTGCCGCTGACAACGTTGATATGGGCCCCCTGCAGCGGGGTGTTGTTGAGGCTCATCGACAGACGGGCGGTGATCTCCAGCTGCAGCATCCCCGCCGCCTGCTTAACCAGCTCCAGCGTTTTGGCGTCAGTCACTCGCGTCTGCTTGTGATAGACCGGCTCGTGATGGTGCTCGGCGAGGTTAGCGTCAATCTGCGGGCGGGCGCCATAGACCACCACCAGGCGAATGCCCAGGCTATGCAATAATCCTATGTCGTTGACAATATTTGAGAAATTTTCATGCTCAATGGCTTCGCCGCCCAGCATGATGACAAACGTTTTTCCCCGATGGGCATTAATATAGGGAACAGAATGGCGGAATCCTTCTACCAGTTCAGTGCGACGTTCCTTCACCATGACAAACCCTCAATGCATGATTATTCGTAATTATTGTATTTTTATTCTGTTTTGCCGTTAAACGCAAGCCCCAATTTGAGGCTAAGCCGCGAAAAACATGTGACCCGGCGCAGGGTGTCAATGAATGTTTACCCTTTTATAGATGACAGGTTATATGCCTTTCGTTAAAGTTTCTGGTCAATCTGTTTGTTTTGGGTATAAATGCGTTTTTATTGCTTGGGAGTGGCATGTCGGGAAACAACTCTGGATTAAGCCGTCGCCGTTTATTGCAGGGGGCGGGCGCCATGTGGTTAATGAGCGTGAGCCCTGTTGGGCTGGCCGCCGCCGCGCGGGTGGTCGCTGTTCGCGTCTGGCCAGCATCGACCTACACCCGCGTCACGGTGGAATCGAATCATGTGCTGAAATACCGGCAGTTTGCCCTCAGTAATCCGGAACGGGTAGTGGTCGATCTGGAGGGGGTTAACCTGAACTCGGTACTGAAGGGCATGGGGGGGCAGATCCGCGCTGACGATCCCTTTATTAAGTCCGCCCGGGTGGGCCAGTTTGATCCGCAAACCGTGCGCATGGTCTTCGAACTCAAGCAGAACGTTAAGCCGCAGCTGTTTGCCCTCGCGCCGGTGGCCGGCTTTAAAGAGCGTCTGGTGATGGATCTCTACCCCGCCAACGCTACCGATGTTCAGGATCCGCTGCTGGCGCTGCTCGAGGATTACAACAAAGGCGATCTGGAGCGGCAGGTGCCGCCGGCGCAAAGCGGGCCGCAGCCGGGCAAAGCCGGGCGCGACCGGCCGATTGTCATCATGCTCGATCCCGGGCACGGCGGCGAAGACTCCGGTGCCGTGGGGAAGTATCGCACCCGCGAGAAAGATGTGGTACTACAGATCGCCCGTCGCCTGCGGGCGCTGATCGACAAAGAAGGCAATATGAAGGCCTATATGACCCGCAACGAAGACGTGTTCATCCCGTTGAAAGTGCGTGTCGCCAAGGCGCAGAAGCAGCGCGCCGACCTGTTCGTGTCGATTCACGCCGATGCCTTTACCAGCCGCCAGCCCAGCGGCTCTTCGGTGTTTGCCCTCTCCACCAAGGGGGCCACCAGTACCGCGGCAAAATATCTCGCCCAGACGCAGAACGCCTCGGATCTGATCGGTGGGGTCAGCAAGAGCGGCGACCGCTATGTCGACCACACCATGTTCGATATGGTGCAGTCTCTCACCATCGCTGACAGCCTCAAATTTGGCAAGGCGGTGCTGGAGAAAATGGGCAATATCAATAACCTGCACAAGAACCGGGTAGAACAGGCGGGCTTTGCGGTGCTGAAGGCGCCTGACATCCCCTCCATTCTGGTGGAGACGGCGTTTATCAGTAACGTGGAAGAAGAGCGAAAGCTGAAAACGGCCAAATTCCAGCAGGAGGTGGCCGAGTCGATCCTCGCCGGGATTAAAGCCTACTTTGCCGATGGCGCGACGCTGGCCCGCCGCGGATAACCACACAGGAAAGGGACATGGCCTTACTGAAAAGCGCCCATGGCGGTAACACCCGCGAGGCCGCCGCCCTGCTGGGCATTGCGCCCGGCGAGCTGCTGGATTTTAGCGCCAACATTAATCCGCTGGGGATGCCCGCCTCGCTCAGGCAGGCGATCGTTGACAACCCAGGCTGCGCCGAACGCTACCCTGACGTCGAGTATCAACAGCTGCATCAGGCGCTGGCTGCCCACCATCAGTTGCCGGCGGCGCATATCCTCGCCGGCAACGGCGAAACTGAATCGATCTTCACCCTCGTCCACGGCCTTAAGCCGCGGCGGGCGATGATCGTCATTCCCGGTTTCGCGGAGTACCGGCGGGCGCTGCAGACGGTGGACTGCGAGGTGGTGGAGTATGCCCTGCGGGAGCGCGATGGCTGGCAGCTGACCGACGCGATCCTCGATGCCCTGACTCCGGCGCTGGACTGCCTGTTTCTCTGCACCCCGAACAACCCCACCGGCCTGCTGCCGGAGCGGGGCCTGCTGGAAGCCATTGCGCAGCGCTGCCGGGCGCTGAACATCAGCCTGATCCTCGATGAGGCCTTCCTCGACTTTATCCCCGACCAGCCGGGGTTTATTCCTCTGCTGGCGCAGCATCCGCACGTCTGGGTTTTGCGATCGCTGACCAAATTTTATGCCATTCCGGGGCTGCGTCTCGGCTACCTGCTGAACGCTGATGCCCAGGCGGTGGCCCGACTGCGCGCGCGACAAATGCCGTGGTCCATCAATGCCTATGCCGCCCTGGCCGGGGAAATTATTCTCCAGGATCGGGCGTATCAGCGGGCCACCTGGCAGTGGCTGCAGGAGGAGGGAGCGCGTTTCTATGCGCAGCTGCAGGAGATGGCCGGGCTGACCGTGTGGCCCGGGCGTGCTAACTACCTGTTCTTGCGCTGCGACAGAGCCGATTTTGACCTGCAATATGCCCTGCTGCGCCAGCATGTGCTGATCCGCAGCTGCGCCAACTACCCGGGGCTGGATAGCCGCTATTTCCGCGTGGCGATCCGCAGCGCCGAGGAAAACGACCAGCTGCTGGCGGCGTTGCGCCGGGTGCTGGCCTGAGGCCTACTGCAGGATGACGCCCCCGGGCACCATCGCCAGCAGATGCTGCTGCGGCCAGTGGGCGGCGATGTCGCTGTCTGCCAGCCGCCATTGCAGAAATTCGACGTCATGCCGACGGCGGTCCAGCAGCAGGCCGACGACGCTGCCGCTGTGCGCCACGTTGAGACCATAGAGCCCTGCGCTTTCCACCAGGTCCAGCAGCGCGTCAAACCCCGGCTTAGGCAACAGCTGCTGGCTGGCAATGGCGCTGATGGTCGCTGCTTCGCCCAGCAGCTGCGGGTTGCCGCAGTGGCAGGCCTGCTGTACTTTCTCCCACGCCAGCTGCAGCCGGGAGGCGTTTGCCAACAGGCCCGGCTCGCGCGGCAGCTGGTGATAGTCGGTGGTGCGCAGCGTCAGCGGGCTCTCCAGCACTAACAGGTCGAGCGCCGGCGGAGGGGGACAGGCGATTTGCGTGGCGGCGGTATTATGGTCGAACAGCGTCAGCTGGCGAAACAGGGTGCTGTCGGTGGGCTCCAGCGCGACGCACAGGCGCGCCAGCGTCGGCTCATCCAGTAGATGGCCCAGATGATGGGCGGTGGCGACGGCGGTGGCAGCGATATCGGCGGTGCTGCTGGCCATCCCTTTGGCCACCGGGATCGTTGAGTGCAGGGTGATGCGGATCTGCTGGCTCAGCGCTGGGGGGTAGCCCCAGTGGGCCAGCAGCTGGTCGACCATCGCCCGCGACAGCGGCCGCTCGTCTTTTCGCGGTACCCCGGTCTCGACCTCGACGGTGCTGTACCAGTCCACCGGACAGGAGACCAGCTTTTCGCTGCCGAGGATCCAGCCCTGGATAAGTTCTCCGCACGAGGCGGGACATTGTGCAACAGCCACGTTTTCACCTTTCCGCTTACCTTCGCCAGGGCGCATAGTGGCATGGCGACCCGCCGGTTACCATGATTCTCCGCAAGAGGAGGCGCGTCGTTTATGCCGACACCGCCAGCTCGCGCGCCTGCGGCAATGCAAGACGCATGACGTCGCGGGCAATCATTAGCTCTTCATTGGTGTTGATCACCGCCACTTTGACCAGCGCATTATCCGCCTGAATAAAGGTCGCGCTCCGCTGGTTTTTCTCGTCGTCCAGCGCGAGGCCGAGAAAATGCAAATTGCGGCAGATCGTCGCCCGCGCCCGGGCGGAATTCTCGCCTATGCCGCCGGTAAAGATCAGCGCGTCCAGACCTCCCATCTGCATGATATAGCTGCCGATAGTCGCGCGAATGCGTTCGGCAAACAGCGACAGCGCCAGAGCCGCCCGTTCGTTGCCGGCGTCAGCTGCCTGTTCGACGTCGCGGTAATCAGAGGACACGCCGGAGACGCCCAGCAGCCCGGATTCATTATTCAGCAGCTGGCTGAGCTGCTGGGCGGATTTCCCTTCTTTCTCCACCAGCCAGGGAAGAATCGACGGGTCGATATCGCCGCTGCGGGTGCCCATCATCACCCCGGACTGGGGAGTAAAGCCCATTGAGGTATTCACCGATTGCCCGCCTTTGATGGCGCAGACGCTACAGCCATTGCCCAGATGGCAGCTTACTACCCGCAGGGCGCTCAGCGGTACGCCCAGCTTTTCCGCCAGCGCGCTGCTGACATAGTGATGGCTGGTACCGTGAAAACCGTAGCGGCGAATGCCCAGCTCGGCGTAATAGCGCCAGGGGAGGGGATAGAGCCAGGCCTCCGGCGCCAGGGTCTGGTGAAAGGCGGTATCAAAAACCGCTACCGCCGGTACCGCGGGTAACAGCTGGCGAAAGAGACGTATGCCCAGCGCATTGACCGGGTTATGCAACGGCGCCAGCTCCGCCAGGCGCTCGATCTCCCGCAGGGTATCGTCGCAGACCAGCGCGGCGTCTTTGAAGCGTTCGCCGCCGTGGGCGACGCGGTGGCCAACGCCGTCGATCTCCTGCAGGCTGCTCAGGATCCCGCGGCCGGTCAGCGCCTCCAGCAGCAGGGTCACTGCCTCATGGTGATCGGCGATGGGCAGCGTCTCCTGCCATTTCTGTGCCGACGTTTTCAGCGTGAAGCGGGCCTCGGGCAGGCCGATACGTTCGATCAACCCCTGACAGAGCAACGCCCCCTGCGGCATGTTAAGCAGCTGAAACTTCAGGGAGGAGCTGCCGGCGTTAATCGCCATGATTTTATAGGTCATTGATATTCCTCTGCATTCAGGCAGGCGAACAGGTCATCAAGCCCGTCGCCGGTTAACGCGCTGGTGATAAAGATATGTCCGGCGCCCGCCGTCTCGAGCCATGTCCGGACCTGTTGCAGACGGGGCGGGGCGGCCAAATCGGCTTTAGTGATCACCCCGATGACCGGGCGGTTCATCGGGGCGGTAAACCCCGGAGAAAAAGGTGACCAGGGCGCATCGGCATTTAGTACCAGCGCGATGACATCGGCCTCGCAGGCGCTGGTGAGCAGTGCACTGTACAGGCAGCGGTTTTCCAGATATTCCCCGGGGGTATCGATGGCGGCCGGCGTCCAGACGATGGCCTGGGTTTTCTGATAGCGCAGGGTTTCGCCACGCAATACCTGGGTCAGCGAGGTTTTGCCGCACTGGCTGGGTCCGATTAGCATCAGGCGTTTCATGGGCTCAGGTCCGGGTAATTGGGCAGGCGGTGAAGCGCATCAGCTCACCGAGGGTGCGGGTGACCTGCCTGAGCGCGTACTCCACGGCGGAGACATCGCCGGTCAACACCACCGCGCCGGTGAAGCGATCGAGAAAACCGATCTCCACCGCGCCGGACTTGGTAGCGATGTCGCAGGCGATAATCGATGCTTCACTGGGGGTAATGGTAAGAATGCCGATGGCGGAGACCGCGTCCGGCAGACCCAGCTTTTTGAACAGATCTTTGCCAGGATTGGCAATGAGATGCGCCAGAGTAACCTGTTTGCCCGGGACATACTCCTGGATCATGCGTTCGGTAGGGGTTTGCGGTTCCATTATCCCTCCATCAGCTGTTGCCACAGCGCATCGTGCGGTCGCGGGATCACTGCCCGGTGAACCAGTAATCCTTTCTCGCCTGCGCTGTCGCTGGCCACCGTGACGGCGTTGTCGACATCGGCGATATCACCCGCCACCACCATGTAGCATTTGCCGCCGATACCAAACGCCATATGGACCCGCACCAGGGTGACGTTGGCCGCTTTCACCGCGCGGTCGGCGGCGCTGATGCACGCCGCCACGCTCCAGGTTTCGACGATCCCCGCCGCCTGCCGCTGCCCGACCACGTTGAGACCGCTGATCGCCGGTAGTACGCTGGGGTGAATGTTGGCCAGCACCAGGCTGTCCACCAGCATCTCCCCAGCGCGCGCGGTGCCGTCGGCGATTGCCTGCTGCACGGCGCCGACGTCGCCGCCGAGCATCAGCAGGAATTTCCCGGGGCAAAGGGTTCTGCAGAGCAGGAGCTGTACGTTCGCGCTTTTCAGCATGACGTCGCCCAGCTCCATCCCCCTGGCGATGCTGGTCAGTTCTAAAATTCCGATAGCCTGGGTCATGATTAACCTCTTACAAGCGTAATGGCCTGCTCCGTGATGGCGGAGACCAGGCCGTCAATACTGGCGTGCACCGGCGCGCCGAGGGCGTCGGCGGGGATATCCGCCAGCACCTGGCCGCGCGTTACCCGCTCTCCCGGCGCGACGCAGGGCACGGCGCTGATGCCGATATGCTGGCGCAGGGGCAGGGTGACGCAGGCCACCTCCGGCTCCACCGCCGTCAGCGGCGCTTCCTGATACCAGGGATCAAGTCCCAGTTTGCTGATGAGCCGCTTGACCGGCACCAGGCGGTGCTTCGCCATCTCGTCCGCCGGACGCAGCGGTCCGTCGTAGCGCAGGTTTTTCGCCCTCAGCTCACGTTTCAGCAGACGGTTGATGCGCATGGGGGAAATACCCACCGGGCAGGCGACGCTCTCGCAAACGTTGCACTCCGAACAGGTCAGGGCGCTGAGCAGCAGCGACGGGGTGGCCGCCTGGCGATAGTTCACTGCCCGCACCAGCAGATGAGGGGAAAGCTCATGGCCGATCAGGTGCCGGGGGCATAAATCTGTGCATAAACGGCACTGTTCACAGACGGTGCGGGCGATGGCGAGCAGCGTTCGTTCATCCTGCCGCCGTCGCTGGATCAATGGATGGTTGCCCGGGAGCACCAGCAGGCCGCCGGTGGTTTTGGTGACCGGTGTCTCGAGGGAGGTAATAAGCGAGCCCATCATCGGACCGCCGTTGATAAACCCCGGATCGTCAACCGTCGCGCCGCCGGCCAGATCCAGCACCTCGCGCAGCGATATACCCAGTGGTACGGCCAGCGTCAGCGGACGGGCGACGGCGCCATTGACGGTCAACGTCCGGCGAGTTACCGGATAGCCCTGTTCCACGGCTCTGGCGATATTGAGCACGGTCTGCACGTTATTGACCACCACGCCGACGCTGACCGGCAGCGCGGCAGGTGGTACGCGGCGTCCCGTCGCCAGCCAGATAGTGAGCACCTCATCCCCGGCCGGATAGACGTCAGGCAGAATATGCAGCCGGGCCCATTCCGGGAGTCGTGGGGTTAATGCCGCAATCGCCGGAGCATATTTCGCCTTCAGGGCAATGATCCCTTCCCGGGCGCCAGTGGCGGTCATCGCGTAACCCAGGCCGCGAATCAGTCGGTCAGCCTGCTGAGCCATCAGCTGTTGGTCAACCTTCAGCATCGGTTCGCATTCGGCGGCGTTCACCAGCACGGTGTCCACCCGGGCCTGCAGTTTGATGTGGGTCGGAAAGCCTGCGCCACCGGCTCCTACGACGCCAGCGGCCCGAACGCGTTCGCGGATCTCCGCTGCATCAATGCTTGATAGTGGCACTATCGCTTCACTCATTGCAGGTTCTCCAGCAGTTGCGCGATGGCCGCGCCATCGACCGGACGCGGGTTGGTGCGCAGGGTGGCGTCGGCCAGCGTGGCCGGCACCATGGCGGGAATTCGCGATAAGAAAAGGGGATACTTTTCCTGCAGCGCGCCCTTGAGGGTGGGAATGGCGCACTGCTGTTTCAGCGTTTCCACCGCGGTAAGCAGCGCCTGGAAAGCCTCCTGTTCGCCAGCTTCGGGCGGGCAGAAGCGGCAGGCCCTGGCCAGGCGCGCATAACGCTTAGCCGCCCGCGGCTCGCCGGCATTGAAGCGGATCACCGCGGTCAGCAGCAGAGCATTGGCCAGGCCATGGGGGAGGTGAAACTGGCCGCCAAGCTGATGGGCGATCGCATGATTGAGCCCAAGGCCAGCCTGGCTAAAGGCCATACCGGCGAGGGTTGATGCATTGTGCATTTTGCTGCGGGTCGCAATGCAGTCGCCCTGACGAATCGCAACGGGCAGGGCGCGAAACACCAGCCTGGCGGCCTTTTCCGCCAGCGCATCGGTAAAATCGGTGGCCTGCGGCGAGACCCATGCCTCCAGGGCGTGGGTCAGCGCGTCCAGCCCGGTATGGGCTGTGATGGTGGGCGGTACGCTAACCACCAGCGTCGGGTCGATGATCGCCATGTCGGGACAGAGCGCCTCATGGAACAGCGGGTACTTGATCCCTTTTTCCGGGTCGCTGATGACGCAGGCGCTGGTCACTTCCGAACCGGTACCGCTGGTGGTGGGGATCGCCACGCAGGTGTCGACAGGCAGACCGCCCTGCTGGCTGAACCAGACGATAGCCTTGGCGGCATCCATCGCCGAGCCGCCGCCGAAGCCGATCACCACCTGCGGACGCAGGGCCTGCATCTGCGCTATCCCTTTCGCCACGGTGTGAATGGTCGGATCCGGTGTAATATCGCTGAACACGCTGACGCGGTTGCTGGCGGGCAGCGCGGCGCGCAGTCGGTCAAGCAGCGGCGAGCGCGCCAGGAAGCCGTCGCAGACGATCCAGATGTGCTGATGGCTAAAGCGCTGCAGCGCGGCCAGGCTGCCCGGGCCGCTGTAGAGGCGCGTTTGCAGAGAAAAGGTATGCATGGCGCCCCCGGTTAGCGAATGGAAAAACCATTGGTCAACACGCAGCGCCGCAGGCGGGCGAATGTCCGCGCGGAGGTGGTGCCTTCTCCGGTTGGCGTGGCGATGGTGAAGGTGGTAAACCCTTCGCCGCCGACGCCGATTCCCGCGTAAGACGGGCCATTTTTGACAAAAATGGAGGTCTGCAGCGTGCGTGCCGCCAGATTGAGCCGCGAGACATTCTGCGAGTGCATAATGGCGGTGTGGTGCAGACCCTCCTCAACGCGCAGGGCCAGCGCCAGGGCGCTGTCAAAGTCGGCGACCCTGACGATCGGCAGCACCGGCATCAGCTGCTCGCAGGTCACCCAAGGGTCGTTCGCCTCCACCTCGGCTATCAGCAGGCGAGGGGGGCGAGGCGGAACGGCGAGACCCGCCGCCGCCAGCAGCGCAGCCGGGCTTTTACCGACCAGTTTTTTATTCGCCGCGCCGTCGGGCAGGCAGACGGCACGCAGGGTATCGGCCTCCTGTCGGCTCAACAGCAGCGCGTCAAAATCCTGCATCTGCTGGATCAGGCGGTCAGCGACGGAGGCGACGACGAGCAGGCTTTTTTCGGCGATACAGGGCAGGTTGTAATCGAAGGCGGCGCCGCTGATGATATCTTCGGCGGCTTTGACGAGATCGGCGGTTTCATCAACGATGCACGGCGGATTGCCGGCGCCAGCGCCGATCACTTTTTTACCGCTTTTCATGCCCATCGCCACAATGCCAGGGCCGCCGGTGATAGCCAGAACGGCAATCAGCGGGTGGGACATCATTTGCTGGGTGGCTTCAAAGGTCGGCTCGGCAACGGTCACCACCAGGTTACGGATCCCGCTGCAGCGGTAGGCGATCTCTTCGATCCTGGCGATAAGCTTCAACGAGACCTTTTTCGCGCCGGGATGGGGGCTGAAATAGACGCTGTTACCCGCCGCCAGCATGCTGATACTGTTGTTGATAATGGTTTCCGTTGGGTTGGTGCTGGGCGCCACGGCGCCAATAACCCCGAACGGCGAGTACTCAAACAGCACCATCCCGCCATCGCCGGTGAGGGCGCTGGTAGTGAGATCCTCTATGCCCGGCGTGTTTTCAAGAGCGGCTTTATTTTTCAGATATTTATCTTCTTTGTTGCCCATGCCGGTTTCCGTGGCGCTCTCTTCCGCCAGCGTCGCCAGCTCGGGGGCCAGCGTCTCCCGCAGGGCGCTGATAATGGCGCTGCGGGTTTTTAGCGGACACTGCTGATAGCGGAGAAAAGCCTGATGAGCGGCGTCGATGGCGCTGCCGACATCGCAGAAAATGCCCTGCTCTTGCTGAGGGGCAGGGGGCGTCGGCGCGAGCTTTTCACTGAGGATGGTGCGGATAAGGGTTTCCAGTTCTGCTGTATTCATTGATGAGTTCTCACGTTAATGGCCGCCATGGCAGCCTGTGCAATAGCCATATCCTGCTCGACGCTGCCGCCGCTAATGCCGAGGCCGGCTATTAGCTGGCCATCGCGCCACAGCGGATATCCGCCGCCAAAGGTGACGACTTTGCCCTGCAGATGGCTCTCCAGACCGTACAGCGCAGCGCCTGGCTGTACGGTCGTCGCGAGCTCGTGGGTGGCGGTTTTCATGGCGACGGCGGTCCAGGCTTTTTTCGGCGCCAGCTCGCTGCTGACCAGCAGCGCATCGGGCATTCGCCAGGTCACGGTTTCGGTGCCGTGTGCGTCAACGATGCTGATCACCACCGGCACCTGCAGCTGGCGGGCGTGTTCAATGGCCTGACGGATGAGCTGATGCAGCTCGTGAAAGGAGAGCGACCCGGCCTGGGCTTTGGGCGCGTCGGGCGCAGGCGACCTGCTGGCGGCCAGATAGCGGGCCGCGATCTCCGTCACAAGGCGGCGCTGGTGAGCGGCATGATCCTCGCTGCGCGCCAGGGCATACAGGCAGTCAGATAAGCGGTTCAGATAACGCAGCAGTATCTGACGGATAGTAACCTCTGCCCCCAGCTCGACCAGCCGGCGCTCCGCCCGTCTGGCAACGGTGCGGGCCAGGTGCAGACGGCTGGCGGCTTCACAGCGTCCGGGCAATACAAACTGGTGCAGCGCCGGCACGCGGGCCATCTCGCGATCGATGGTCTGCTCCAGCAGGGCAATCTCTTCGCTGCTGATATAGCGCTTACCCGGTGATGGCTGTTCGCTGTCGCTGGCGAGCTCCGCGCTGAACCAAAAAATGTGCTGCTGCAGGGCTTCGAGCAGGGTGCGCTGTTCCTCTTCAGCGACGGCGCAGACGCACAGGCTCAGCATGGCGTTCAGTTCATCCAGGGTGCCGTAGGCTTCGACGCGCGGATGCGTCTTGCTGACCCGCTGGCCGGTAAAGAGTGATGTACTGCCGGCATCGCCGGTTCGGGTATAGATAGCCACAGGCGCCCCCTTAGCGTGAAAGTGAGTCAACAATGCCCACGACGGCAAGATCGATGGCCTCATTCGGGCCGCTGAAAACGTGGCGTGCGCTCGAGCCGCTGCAGAGCAGCACCAGCTCGCCGACGCCAGCGCCAACCGAATCTACCGCCACTTCATCGCCGCTCGTGGGGAGAATCGGACGATCGTCGTCCGCGCTTACCCGGCGCACCAGCAGCAGTTTTTTGCCGTTCAGAGAGGGCGATTTTTGCGTCGAGACGACGGCGCCGGTCACGCGTGCCAGATGCATAGTTCACTCCTGCTTAATCAATTGAACATGCCGCGCGACGGCCGCTTCGCGGGCGAGGGCGGTGATAATGGGACGGCGGCGCAGCACCAGATAGCCGCCACTGAAACGGGCTACGTCGGCATAGGTGAGCACCGACGCGGCGTGAAGCCTGACGGGCTGGCCAAGCGGATCGCTGAACGTCAGCGGCAAGCGGGCGAGTTTTTTTACCGCCAGCGCGGGGAGCAGGGCGGGAAGCAGCGTTAGCTGTACCCGAACGCCCCAGGCCATCGCCTCATGCAGTGCGCAACCGGCTGCCGCCAGCGCACGCTGGCCGGCAAGCTGCTCCAGCAGCGGTAAATCCACCTGCACGATGCGCAGCGAAGCGTGCTGGCACAGCAGGCTGCGGATATCCGCTTCGCCGAGCTGGGCCACGCTGAGCGTGGCCGTGCTGAGGGCGCGACGGCGCAGACGGGCGGCGACCTCTTCGACGATACGCTGCAGCATCGCGTGGTTCATGGCTTCGTCACCAGCGTTGCCCAGGCTTGCGCAGCGTCAGCGCCTGCCGCATTGGCCTCGTCAGTATCGATGTGCATTTCAAGACGCATATCCGGGGCAACGCGGACCGCCACGTTGTCGAAGATAAGCCGCCTGTCGCTGCCTTCGATCGCCACCGCGACGCTATCGCCATGGGAGACGCGCAGGATCAACGCATCAAGTGGCGACATATGAATATGTCGCTGGGCAACAATCGTCCCGCCGCTCAACTCCAGTTCGGCAAAGGGGCTTATCAGGCGGATCCCCGGCGTGCCCTGCAGATTGCCGGACATGCGCAGCGGCGCGGCGATACCGAGGATCCGGGCGTCGGTGCGTGAGATTTCCACCTGGCTGGTCTGGCGCAAAGGGCCGAGCAGGCGCACGTTGTTTAATCGCCCTTTGGGGCCAACCAGGGTCACCGTCTGCTCTGCAGCATATTGTCCCGGCTGCAGCAGCGCTTTTTTCGGCTGGATGGGCTGCGCGGGAAAAAGCCTGGCATAGTCAGCCGCCGCTAAATGGATATGGCGACTGGAGATACCGATTGGAATGGGACGCTGGCGCATCTCATCCAGCACTTTGTTGACTGTCGAAGCCAGCTGTTGTTTATCCATTACGCGTCACCTCGTTTACCGGCGTGCAGGCACTGCGAGCGGGGATCGCCTTTTTGTCGTGGGCAGTGTGGGTCCAGGCACAGGTTGCAGGTCACCCGCTCCGTAGAGTGGGAGGGGGCGTCTGTGAGGGCCGTGTTCTCCTCCGTCACGGCGACGTCAGGCGCTGGTGAAGGCGCCTGGACGCGGGCCGGCAGCAGGCCTTCCCCGGGCCTGGCGATAACCTTCTGCGCTACCAGCCCCTGCTGCCGTTCGGCGAGTTCGGCCCCGGTCATCACCGCCGCCTGGACAGAGGCCACATCACCGGCGATCTTCACCACCATCCAGCCGGAACCGTTGGTCTTTTCCAGGGCGAGCAGCGTGATAGCGGCCGCTTTCGCCATAGCGTCGGCGCAGGTGATGGCCAGGGCCAGACCGCTGACCTCAAGTAATCCCAGTGATTGCTTCACGCGGTGCTCCTTTTTTGAGGGTCAGACGGATTTCGGCAGAATGGCCTCAACATCGCTATGCGGGCGCGGGATCACATGGCTGGACTTGACCTCGCCGACCACGCTGGCCGCCGCGCTGCCGGCGTCAACGGCGGCTTTGACCGCGCCGACGTCTCCGCGGACCATCACGGTAATCAGCCCGGAGCCAATTTTTTCGTAACCAATCAACTGCACGTTGGCGGATTTCACCATTGCATCAGCGGCTTCAATGGCGCCAACCAGGCCTTTCGTTTCAACCAGTCCTAGTGCGTTATTCATACTGCGTTCTCCTGTGGATTAAGCATTTCGATCCCGAAATGGGATCCCTTTGACGAGACGAGCCGCATTGTTGCCAGTGTTTCGCCGGGCCAGCCTGTTCTGGTGATACATCAGCGAAAACAGCGGAGTTGATGCGGGTAAATTTTTGTAGTGCACGATGAGCCGTTCCCGGTCGCAGGCGATGCCTACCTGCAGCGGCGAACGCTGCGCCGCCTGCCAGGCGTGATGGATAAGATCGCCGCCGGTCTGCGGCTGCAGAACAAAAGGAATGCCTTCCTCTTCAATGCCCAGCAGGACATCGCGCCACTGTTCGCTGCATTCGTCAGTAACGGCAATGACGATGGCGGGGGCGACTACGCTACTCTCCATGTGTGCCTCCTTTTTGCCAGGAAAGGAGTAATCCGCTGGCGACCGCATTGCGTGGGCCTTCACAGCCGCGGATGTTGCCGCGCCCGGCAACCAGCCGGTAGTGCGCCAGCGCGTCGGTGGCCAGCTGGGGGATCTCGAAATCGAGGGACGAGCCGCCCACCAGCACCACGAACGGGATGTCGCGAATGTTGCCGGTAGGGCTCACCTGGCGTAACGCTCGCAGGGCGTTGGTGACAAAGACGCGTGATTTGGCGCTACGGCGAATGGCGCGCACTTTCTCCAGCGGCAGATCGCCGGGCAGGGGAACCAGTTCATCCGGTTTCACCACGCAGACGCGGGCAAATACCGTCGGTGGTAAGGCCGACGGAAAAAACTGGACGCTGCCGTCTTCATGACGCAGATGAAACAGGCTTTCGACTTTTGCCAGCGGATATTTTTTGATCTCTTCCGCCAGATAACGGTCCTCAAGCCCCAGCTCGCGAGCGATGATCATCGTGACCATATCGCCGGCGCCGGCCAGGTGAGTGGCGCTGATCTCTCCCTGCGCATTGATAATGGAGGCGTCGGTCGACCCGGCGCCCAGATCGAGGATCGCCAGCGGGCGCGTGGTGCCGGGAGTGGTGAGCGCCCCAAGAATGGCCGCCTCCGCTTCGGCGCCGCCCACCTGAACCGCAATCTGCAGTTTGTGCTCAATTTCACGGGCGATGAGGGCCATCTGCAGGCGATCCGACTTGACCATCGAGGCGATACCCACCGCCTGCTCCAGCGAGAACTCCCCCGCAAGACCGCCGGTCACGCTGACTGGCACCGCCGTATCAACGGCCAGCAGATCCTGAATGCGGATCTCCTGAGCTGGCTTATTGGTAAGCTCCGCCATGGTCTGGCGCACGTGCTCTAGCATGCCGCCGATATTGGTGCCCGCTTCTCCCGCGACGTTGTCCAGTTTGCCGCAGCCGTCAACC
This sequence comes from Klebsiella sp. HMSC16A12, assembly GCF_001808265.1. Classification (NCBI taxonomy): domain Bacteria; kingdom Pseudomonadati; phylum Pseudomonadota; class Gammaproteobacteria; order Enterobacterales; family Enterobacteriaceae; genus Klebsiella; species Klebsiella sp. HMSC16A12. The sequence continues at coordinate 5,113 of NZ_KV792625.1, read as the reverse complement.
GCTTTCATGATGGCTTCCGCCCCGGCGGCTACATCAACCTGTACGCTGCGCCCCTGAGCGATGAGCAGCAGATTACCTGCCGGAATAGCGCGGGCCTTGACGTCGCCGGAGGGGGTTTTCACCACCACGGCCGAGCGGTTGCCAATCAGCGCCCGCGCCATTGGCACGATATTTTTGGTCTCCTCGGCGTTGAGATCGAAAACGGTCGCAATACCGTAGGGGTTGGAGAGCGTTTCGATGATCTTACCGGGTAAAGCGACCTCGACGGCCGCCAGCATGCCAAGTGGAATCCGGTCGATATGCTGAACTTCGTCGATCACCGGTAGCGGTTGCTGTAGCCGGTTATTGACCAGCACGCCGTCATCCTGCTGCAAAATAATGCCGGTTATCTGATAGCCCGCTGCCGTTGCCGCATTGACCATCGCGGCGACATCGGCAAAGTCAAAGGCCGAGGAGACCACCAGAATATAGGGAGTGTCCGCGGAGCAGGACAGCAGCGCCTCTGGTGTGATGGTGATGCCGACCCCCAGTCCGACGCCGCCGGGTGTCTTCGGGTTATGGCCGATCATGGTGGACTCGGTGATGATGGTTTCCGTGATGGTTTCCATCGCCACATCGCCAATGACCGGCGTGGCTTCGTTAATGCGAATAAGCGAAATATCGCTGAGCTGAATGCCGGCCGCTTTTGCCGCCTGCGTTAGCGCCTCCTGGATACCGAACACATTTCGTAATGTGCCTTTTATACCCGTGGTTTCAGCCAACGCGCTGTGGCGAATGTTCAGTACACCTGCGTCATCGACCGTCGCCAGGGCGACTTCTGTCGAGGAGTTGCCAATATCAATGCCAGCGATATAGCGCATGCTTACCCCCTGTTAATCGTCGCCTTTCAGCTTCTTACGCTCGATGTACAGCCCGGCCGCTTCCCGAACAAAGGCGGCACAGAGTCGTGCCTGGTAGCGATGCTCGAGGTCATCAGCGATCGCCAGTAGCTCCGCCTGGGTGGAACGGTATGGGCGCAGGGCGTTGTAGATCTCAAGGATTCGGTCGTCGGGAACCGCGGTGAGCTCTGCGGCCCGCTCAAAGTTCATCGCCAGCCGATCGCGTCCGGCATCCTGGGCGATCGCCGCCTGCATACGCAGCGTTTCCGGAGTGATGCGCATGTCCTGCGCCGTAACGCGATCGCTTAATACGTTCTCCAGCGTCAGGTCATCGAGCGTTTTATTGGTAGCGGTTTTGACCCACTCCGGATGGCGGGTCGCTAACGGGTAGTCGCTAACTTTTGGCTGGCGAACGGTGTCGTTTGTTGGCGCGGCTGGCGCGGGCGTTATCCCGTCCTGTAGGCTGTTCATCCGGCTCAGCACGTCGCGTACCATGGATTCAATTGCGTCGGTATTCATCGGGATATCCTTTGTTAAAGCGCCACGCGCAGTTCCTGCGGGTTTTTGCCCGTCACCACGTATTTGGTCTCTTTAATGTGCAAAATGGCCGACTTCGCCTGGTATTTGGGACGAGCCATCTGATCGTTAAGCGTCGGCACCGGCTGCGGCGACTCGCGTTTGGCGTAGCGCGCGGCGTTTTTGCCAATCTGACGGTAGGTTTCCAGCGTTAGCAGCGGCGCCTGCGGGAAGAGTTCCAGATTGGAAAGCGGCGGCAGGCCACGCTGGTGGATGACGGTGGTGCCTTTCGACTGAATACCGATCGAGATGCCGGAGCCGCTCAGGCGGTTGCCTTCCACTGCCACGAAGGCGACGTCAGAAGACTTAAAGCAGCGGATCACCCGGGCTTTGATGCCTTCTTCCTCAATGCCGGCGATCACTTCGCGCAGAATATTTTTATGCGGAATGCCGACGATATTGGCGGTTTGCGCCAGACCAAACGCTGGCCCGACGGCAATAATGACTTCATCCTGCTGCGTGCCGGGTTTGGCTTCGCCGATTTCCGTCAGGAAGCTGTCGCCGGACACAGGCGCAACGGCGACCGGTGCGGCAGAGGCGACAGAAGCCGCAGACGCGCTAAAGGAGACCGGCTTATCTGCGCCTGATTTCATCTCCACCAGCACCTCTTCGATAATCTGGCGCAGCAGCGTTTCGTTAATTTCCATTTTTCACCCCTTAGCCAAGTTCATTGGGATCGAGCGCGCCCGGGATATTTTTAATCTCTTCCCAGCGCTCGCCTTGCAGGCGGTAGCCTGTTGCCGGACCGGCATAATCGTTCACGTCATTCACGGCCGAGAGCACCTGGCCCTCGCCAACAATGATGGCGGAGGTATGCAGGTAGTCGCCGGTGAGCTTGGCTTTCTGAATATTGAGCATGTCCTGGGCGACATCGGGGAAGCCGCCTTTCGCCAGGGCTTTCACCACCTCCAGGCCGTTGCGGTTCTTGTTGATGATCTCCTGAGCAAACTTGATGTCCTCGACGATATTGCGCTCAGGCATATCTTTTGAACCGTGGGCGTAGGTGGCGGCTTCTACTTCTTCATCCGTAATAGGCGGCAAACCCATGCCGGCAAATACCGCCTGCAGCGCGCGGGCGGCTTTGTTGCGAATGGCGATCACGTCCTCTTCACGCACCGGCCGCAGGCCGCCATCGACCTTCAGGTCGCGCTGGATCACGTTGTAGTCATCGAAGTCTTCGGCATCTTCGTTGGAACCGGCGAACATGTTGTCGTAGTTCGGCACCGCCGAGTAACCGGAGGAGATGAAGTCGGTGCCTGGCAGGAACTGCATCAGCAGACGCGCGGTACGCCGCATATCCGAGTGGGTAAAGGTTTGATCGTTGCTGGAGGCGCACTCCAGATCCAGCGCTGAGCAGATCAGGTTTTCCGCCAGTACGGCGCGGATCCCGGACGGCACGGCGGACGGTACGCCGATACAGCTGACGGAGCCATTCTGCAGGCCTTGCACCCCGGCGGCTTTGGTGATGTAGATGCAGCGCGCTTCGAGATAAAGCATCGATTTGCCTTCGGCATAGCCCATCTGTACTTCAGAACCAGAACCGGAGGTAAAGCGCATTTTCAGGCCGCGCGAGGCGTAGGAGGAGGCGAGGAAGCCTTTCGACCACGGGGTGTCATCGCCATCGGTAAACACCGGTTCCGTACCGTATACCGAAATGGTTTCGGCATAGCAGGTGTGGCCCAGCATGCCCAGTTTCAGCTCGGTGGCTTCTTCCAGCGAACACTGGGTGAGGACGCCGGGACGGCCAACCTGTGAACCCACCAGCAGGGCGATGGCGTTGAACGGCGCGTAGCGCGCCACGGCGACGGTGGTCTCCTGTTCGTCAAAGCCGCGCCATGCGCCTTCAGCGGCGTCGGCGGCAATCTGTACCGGATTATCTTTGATATTAGTGACATGCGCCTGCTGGGACGGCGTGCGGCGGGCGCGCATTTTTTGCATCGCCATCATCATCTCGACCACGTTCATATGCGACACCACTTCCACGATTTTCGCCGGGGTCATCGCGGTAGTGAGCGGCACGATGTCGCTGCGTTTAACGTTCGGGTCGCAGAGCATGTTGGCGAGCTTAACCGAATCCATGGCCATCACTTCTTCGGCCCGGGTGAGATTAATGCCGTAGCGCGCGATAAAGTGGTCAATCAGGTCGAACTGCTCAACCGGTTTACCGTCGAGTTCGGTCACCGCGCCGTTGACGATGCGGATAGAAGGTTTGGGATCGTTAGGACTTTCCATCGCGATAAAGCCCTCTTCAATCCACTCCTTAACGAAACCATCCTGATTCACAGGGCGTTTCGCCAGTGCTTCAAATCTTTTCGATCTCATGAATCAGCCTCGCGGGTATTAAATGTAGGAGGGGCGATCGTTTTTCGGTTCGGCGCCCAGCGTCGCCAGTACGGTTTTGCCGATTTCCCGGGCGGAGATCACCGCCTGGCGCACCGCGCCAGAGTCGCCGGAAATCACCAGAATGGCTTCGTTGCTGAAACTGGTGCCATGGGCCGGTGAGCTGTAAGCCACCACCTCGACGTTGGCTGATTTCAGCGCGGTATCGGCCATCAGCACGCCAACGGACGCCGGGGCGCCGACGATAATGCCGCAGGCGCGGCCCAGTGGGGCGCCGAACGCTTTTTCCAGGGCATAACTGGCGCGCGCGGTATACTGCAGCTCAATATGACCCGCTTCGTTGCCGTAGACATCGCCGAAGGTACGGTCCAGCTCTTTCAGCGCGACCTCAATCCCGCGTTTGACGTCGGAAACATCATTCCCGCCCAGCACAATCAGCGAGCCATGGCCGGCGCCGCCTTTGGTGTCGCGAGGAAGCTCAATGCTGACCACTTCGGTGTTGGTGGCTTTGACCGCTTCATCGGCGGCCATGATGTGCGGCCCGGCGCCGGTGCGGGCGCCGAGGATGCCGATAGAGCGATAGCGTTTTTCGAGCTTCATCGCCTCCAGCAACGCGGCATCCACGTTGGCGATGACCAGCCCGAGGGTGTCGCCAATGGCGGTCCCGACAAATTCCGTTAAGCTGCAGCTTTTCTCTGCCATAGCCGTCTCTCCTGTGGGATGGGGGGTATCGGGAAGCGCCTGCTGCTCTGGCGTCGCCACACGGGCTATGACTTGCGCCATGATCTGTTCAACCAGCTCATTGCTGCTCATTGGCTATTCCCCTTCGGTAAGATTTTTTCAACATCGGTATGGGGGCGGGGAATGACGTGTACGGCTTTCACTTCGCCCACGTGGCGGGCTGCGGCGGCACCGGCGTCGGTGGCGGCTTTAACTGCCCCCACGTCGCCACGCACGATGACGGTCACCAGGCCTGAACCGATCCTTTCATAGCCAACTAATAAAACGTTGGCCGACTTAACCATTGCGTCAGCGGCCTCTATGGCTGCGGTTAAGCCTTTGGTTTCTACCATTCCTAATGCTTCTTGTTGCATAAAGACCTCGCAGGATATGTGCCAGTGAGGGAACTATATGGCGGAGCGGCGAAAAAGAATGGCTGAGTTGATGGTGGAGAGCGAAAAAATAGTGGTTTTTATATAATATAAAATGGATTTATTTTATTTTATATCGTTGTTTTTATTTGATTTTATTGTTTGTATAAATGTGATTATATTGCAATTCATGCTCCGGGTAATGACTCCAACTTACTGATAGTGTTT
>NZ_KV792624.1:0-17166 GCF_001808265.1 Klebsiella sp. HMSC16A12 | reverse complement strand
TTCAATATTCCAGACAGACTCGTGGTTCATTTGAGCGTCCATGCTCGCCCCGAATTCCGGGCACACTGTAGGTTATGTCCGTTACCCAACGCTCATCCGGAGTATCCGGATTGAACTGTCGCTGGAGCCTGTTGGGCGACACGATACTGGCCTCGCCTTTACGTGCCCTCGGGCTCCGGTATCCGACCTGAGCCTTTATCCCGACACGTTTCATCAGTCGCCAGACTCTGTTCACTCCGCACTGTTGTCCGCTGTCCCGCAGATCCAGATGGATTTTGCGATAACCATAGACGCATCCCGATTCCAGCCAGAACTGTTTAATCTGTCCTGTCAGTCTCAGGTCTGCCTGATGGCGTTGTGAATGCGGCTGCTGAAGCCAGGCGTAAAAACCACTGGGATGTACATCCAGCACCCGACAGAGCAGGCGAACAGGCCAGCAACAGGTGTTGTCACGGATAAAGGCGTACCTCAGTCGGACAGCTTTGCGAAGTACGCCGCGGTTTTTTTTAATATGTCCCGTTCGTCGGTAACCCGCTTCAGCTCTTTCTGAAGACGGCGGATCTCGGCCTGAGCATCTGACGGTTCTTTATTAGTGGAAGAATCCGGACCGTAGTTCTTTATCCAGGCGTAAAGGCTGTGGGTGGTGATATCGAGACGCGTTGCAACGCTGGCAACAGAATAACCGCGATCAACAACCTGTTTGACTGCTTCAATTTTAAACTCTTCGGGATAACGCTTACCGCTCATGGGCACCTCTCTTTAAGCCATCTTAAATGACTCTGAGGTGTCTGTTAAACCCGTGGCGATTCAAAATACGCTGATCCCGCCACTCGAGTTCTTCCATGAAGCAGATGACCTTCGCCGACGCCGAGTATGCCGGCAAGGGCAAGCAGACCCGCAAGGAACTGTTCCTGATCGAGATGGATCAGGTGGTGCCGTGGAAAGGGCTGATTGCCCTGATCGAACCGCATTATCCGAAAGGCGAAGGTGGTCGCCCGGCGTATCCCTTGATGGCGATGCTGCGTATCCATCTGATGCAGAACTGGTTCGGCTACAGCGATCCGGCCATGGAAGAAGCGCTGTACGAGACGACCATCCTACGTCAGTTCGCCGGACTGAGCCTGGAGCGTATTCCTGACGAAACCACCATCCTCAACTTCCGTCGTCTGCTGGAGAAACATGAGCTGGCAGCCGGCATCCTCTGCGTGAACAATGGCTACCTGGGGGATCGCGGTCTGTCGCTGCGCCAGGGCACTATCGTCGATGCCACGCTGATCCACGCGCCCAGTTCAACCAAGAACCAGGACGGCAAGCGCGACCCGGAAATGCACCAGACCAAGAAGGGGAACCAGTATTACTTTGGCATGAAGGCGCACATCGGCGTTGATGATGAATCGGGGCTGGTACACAGCGTGGTGGGCACGGCAGCCACCGTGGCGGATGTCACCCAGGTCGACAAACTGCTGCACGGCGACGAGAACGTCGTCTGCGCCGATGACGGCTACACAGGCGTCGAAAAGCGCTCCGAGCATGCCGACCGAGAAGTGATCTGGCAGGTCGCAGCACGCCGCAGCACCTACAAGATGCTCGATAAACGCAGCGCCCTGTACAAAGCCAAGCGCAAGATCGAGAAGGCCAAGGCGCAAGTGCGAGCGAAGGTAGAGCCCCCGTTTCGCGTGATCAAGCGGCAGTTCGGCTACACCAAGGTACGTTTCCGAGGGCTGGTGAAGAACACTGCACAACTGGTGACGCTGTTTGCCCTGTCGAGCCTATGGATGGCCCGTCGACATTTGCTGGCAAGCGCAGGAAAGGTGCGCCTGTAATGCGGAAAATGGCCCTCGCAAGGTGCTCGCGACGGCTGAAAGCACCGAAATGAGCGAGTGATCCGATCGTTTTTGATCGGTTCACCGCTTTCAAAATCAGCAGTGGCTGAAGTCAGCCGGAAATACAGGGCTACTTCAGACCATCCCTAGCTAGGGCTCGTAGTTCGGCGCAAGGCTGAAGTCGCTTGGCTGCTTCGCTGTGCAGATCCATGACCCACTTTCCATCAAACTCCCGGTTGTAGTTCCACAAGCATCTCGCGAGTCTTGCCGGCCCGCTCCACTAACAAGACCACAACATCTCCAACGTTCTTGTCGTCTAGCCGGGCCTGTAAGGTGGTGACGTCGTCAACGGCGATACCGTCGATGCTGATAACGCGATCGCCGGGCACGATGCCGCCTGCGGTGACCTCGACGCCGACGAGCCCGGCCCTGTGCGCCGCCGAGCCCGGCGTCACGCGCAATACGAATACGCCCTTACTGCCGGTCAGCGCCTGCAGACGCGTGTTGAGCTGCTCATCCACCTCGATGCCCAGCGCCGGACGGATGTACTTGCCGGTCTTTATGAGTTGCGGCACCACGCGCATGACGGTATCGACCGGCACCGCAAAGCCTATGCCGGCCGAGGCGCCAGACGGACTGTAGATGGCGGTATTGATGCCGATCAGCCGCCCAGCCGAATCGAGCAGCGGGCCACCGGAATTGCCGGGGTTGATGGCGGCGTCGGTCTGGATCAGGTGATCGATGGCCGGGCCGCCCGCTTCTCCCGGCAACGAGCGGTCGAGCGCGGAGACGATACCAGTGGTGAGCGTCCAGTCCAGGCCGAAGGGGTTGCCGATAGCAAACACCTTCTGACCCACCTTGAGGTCGGCACTGGTGCCGACCGGCACGGCCGGCGGGCGCTTGAAACCGACGCCGATCTTGAGCACGGCGATGTCGTGCGCGGGGCTCGTCCCCACCAGCGCGGCCTGGTAGTCGCGGCCGTCGGCCAGTTTGACGGTGGCTTCGGACGCGCCCTGGATGACGTGGAAGTTGGTGACGACGTGGCCGGCGTCGTCCCAGATGAAGCCCGAGCCAGTGCCGCGCGGCACGGAGAACACGTTGCGCGTCCAGACATCGCGTACTAATTGCGCGGTGGTGATGTAGACCACCGAGGCGCGCGATTTTTCGAACAGTTCGATGGTGGTTTTCTCGTCCGCCGCCAGATCGCCACGCGCCATCACGGTGCGTTCTGCTGCCTCGCGCGGACTGAACCAGGCCTCGATGGCGGGCAGAAACTGCCACAGCAGCATGAGCGCGGCAATACAGGCGGTGATGAAGAGCCAGCGCCGGACGAAGCGGTCCGGCGCGGGGCGTTGGTACGGGTCGAGATAGGCCATGAGACGTCTCCTGTTGATGGGCAATCAGCGCCACAGCCCGCTCGGGCGCCAGCGCGGTGGGCGCGTCGCCAAAGCGGATTCCGGCAAAAAATGGGGCGCGCGGAGTGGCAACGCTGATGCTGGCCCAGGCGCCAACGTCAGCAGGCGTGCGATGCGCTCTTGCGTTGCCGGACGCGTGCGCAAGCAGGAGGGCTCGGGATTGCCCCATCCCGGCCATAGCCAGGCACGCCAGGAGCGGCTGACCCGCTCGATTTTCGCCAGCGCGGACGCCAGCCCCTGCGGGTCGCCAGTCAGTTCCGCCGCAAGGCGGTCAGCGTCGAACTCACGCACGCGAGACAAGCCGAGCTGTGCGAGCAGGGCCAGTTGGGGCGATGCGGCCAATAACAATAGACCAGGCCAATAGACCTCCGCCGCGCCAACCAGCAGCGCGGGCAGGCTGAGCAGGACGCGATCTGTCCCATAAGGGCCAGTAGGCACGTGAGGCGACTGACGGAATCCGCCAGCCCCATGACACGCAGATCCTCATTAGCGATGTGCGCGACCTCGTGCGCGAACACACCCGCCAGCTCGCGTGGGCTCAGGCTGCGCAGCAGGCCATCGGTGAGGGCGATCGATGCCTCCTGCTTCGATCCGGTGGCGAAGGCGTTGACGACGGCACTGGGCACATAGTGCGGCACCGGCGTGGCGGGCAAACCGGCACGGGCGGGCAGCTCGCGCAACAGGGCCCACATCTCGTGGGCTTGTTGCGGGTGCAAGGTCCGTACGCGGTACAGGCGCAAGCTCAGCGCCGACGCGGCTACCGGGTCCAGCAGCAACGCACCTGCAACGGCAAACAGCGCGAGCCACAGGCAGCCTTCCCCAAATGGCAGTCTCCCTGCTGCGGCTGCGATCCCGACCAGGGTCAGGACCAACAGCCCGGTCTGCAGGCGGTTGAGCCAGCGGTGTTGCAAGAGCACAGTGCGCGGATCACTCGGATGATGACGGGTCATGCTCAGAGGTCTCGGCGGCGCGGTCGCCGCGCTTGCGCAGCAGCCAGTAGGTCGCACCCAGAGCCAGCGTGGCGCCTGCCAGCGCGGCTATCTTTGCGGGGCTCGCGTCGGAGTCGAGGATCACGAACTTGCGGGAGAGTGCGATCACCGCGATCAGGACCACCGTCTTAACCTGGATGATGCTGTCCCGACGCAGCGCCACGCGCACGATGGAATGCTTGAACTCCATCGCGATCAAGAGCGTCATGATCATGCCGAACACGCTCTGGAATACCTTGTGGTCCAGGGGATTGAAGGCATCGAGAACCAGCAGCGTGAAGACGATGGAGATGAGCTGGAACAGCGACACCATGATGATGACGGCGATCACCGCCGACAGCACGAGCGCGACGACCTGCTCGAAGCGCTCGTAAAAACTCATGATGGCCAATTGGTCACGCAAGACCTGAAATGGGTTAAGGCGTTTTGATTTCATGACTATGAACTCCCTGGAAAACGGCTGCTGTCGAGACGGCGGCGCATTGCGCTGATGTGTCCTTCAATCAACTCGGTCGACATGCCAAGCGTCGACATCACCTGTTCCGCCAGCCCAATAGCTGCGGCAAAGGATTGCTGATACACGCGCACGTTAGGCATGGCGCGAAATGCATCGGCCGCGGTCGTACTTCTGCATGACACCCACAAGGTTAGCGCCGGACGGCGCTCGGCAATCGCCTGGGCGATGCGCAACGCTTGCTGGGCATGGGCGAACGTTAGCACCACCAAGTGCGCATGCGTCAAGCCGGCAGCCAGCAAGGTATCGGGCCGACTGGCATCGCCATGGAACACCGGCGCGCCGGCGGCACGCGCGGCCTCTACCTTCTGCGCGTCCGCCTCCAGCAGCAGATGCGCCACGCCGGCGTGGCGAAGAATCTCGCTGACTGTCAGGCCAAGCTCGCCCGCGCCGCAAACGATGACATGGTCTCGATATCGCGTCGTCTGCGCGGCGATCTCGACTTCTTCAGCCTGGGGTGGCTGAATGACGCCGCCGGTGCGGCTCAAGAACCGGGCAAGTACATCGTGATGGCGGATCAGTAGCGGTGCCAGGGCCATGCTGAGCACCAGCGCGACCAGCATGGGTTGGACGACGGTCGCGGGGATCAGATGCTGCTGCAAGACCGTGCCCAACAACAGCAGGGCGAACTCGCCGCCGTGCCCCAACGCTATGCCCGTGCGCCAGGCATCGAGGGCGGACAGGCGCGTCGCCCGCAAGGCCAGCGTATTGAGCAGGATCTTGACCGGTACCAGCACCACCAGCCACGCCAGCACCGCCAGCGGTGCCGAAAGAATCTGTGCTGCGTCCAGTTGCAGGCCGATGGTCACGAAGAACACGCCCGACAACACATCGCGAAACGGCCTGAGGTGGCTTTCCATGTGGTGCCGGAAGTCGCTCTCGCCCAGCACCATCCCGGCGAGGAAGGCCCCCAGGGCGGCGGATACGCCGACCGCGTGCGCAGCAGCGGCGGCAGCCACCACCACGCACAAGGAGATGAGCACGAACGATTCCTCGTGGCCCCGCCGCGCCACCCAGCCCAGCAGGCCATGCAACAGACGGCGCGAGACGAGGGCCGCTGCCGCGAACAGCAGCAGCACACCGAATACTTCGAGCAGCACATGCTCGATCTTCGGCGACTCGCCGCGCGCCCAGATCGCCAGCAAGGCCAGCAGGGGCACGCTGGCCAGGTCCTGAAAGACCAGCACGGCGATGGCACTGCGTCCGTGGCGGGTGGTGAGCTCGCCTTGGTCGGCCAGTTGTCGGCTGACCAGCGCCGTGGACGACATGGCCGCCGCAGTGCCGAGCAGCGCGGCGCTCTGGCCGGGCTGCCCCAGCCACATCAATAGCAGGATCAGCGGCGGGGCCACGGCGATCATCTGCAGAGCGCCCGCCATCAGCACCGTCCTGCGGGCGAGCCAGAAGTCTCCGAGGGAGAATTCCAGTCCGACCATGAACAACAGCAGCGCCACGCCCAGCTCGGACAGAAAGCTCAGCGTCTCCCCCGGCGCGATCACGCCGATGACTGAGGGGCCCAGTACAACGCCGACAGAGAGATACCCCAGCAAGGCGGGCACTCTGAACGCCGCCGTGGCCATCGCCGCCAGGCTGCAAGCCGCCAGCAGGATTAGCGTAGTGCCGAGCAAGCCCTGCATCGGTCAGCGCCCCACTTGCGTCGACGTCCAGCGCACGATGTCCTGCGCGCCCATCACGCCGGCCTGACGGGCGATCTCCCGCCCACCCTGGAACAGGGCGAGCGTCGGGATGCTGCGGATACCGAACTGCGCGGCCAGGTGGGGCTCAGCCTCGGTATTCACCTTCGCCAGCCGGATCCTCGGTTCGAGCTGGTGCGCCGCTTGCTGGAACTGTGGCGCCATCATCTTGCACGGCCCGCACCATGGCGCCCAGAAATCGACCAGCAGCGGCAGATCGCTGCGCTCCACGTGGCGCGAGAACGTCGCCGTGGTCAACTCGATGGGCTCGCCCGTAAACAAGGGCTGCTGGCAGCGGCCACAGTTGGGATGTTCCGATAGCTTCGCAGTCGGTACGCGGTTGATGGACTGGCAATGCGGGCAGACGAGGTGAAGATCATTCTTCATGGTTCGCCTCCTTGGACCACAGTGAGGCTGCCTCGCTTCGGGTCACAGACAATGCCGACCAATCAACGCCTTGGAGCCAATCGTTCCCGTTTTTGCTTACTCCGGCCTCTTCCAGATGAGCAGCGATGAATGCTTCGGCCTGCATGAGCCACCTTCGGACAGCATCTTCCTTACTAGGGATCAGCAGGATTTCAGAGACGCTGCTGGCATTCAGCCCGTCCACACGGATAAGCAGAAAAATGCGCCGCCACAAACGCGGCATGTCCTTCAGCAGGTCAAATGCAAAAGCGAACTCGCTCGACCGATCAATCAGCTCCTCCTGTTCCGCGATCGTTGCGACATCGGGATGCTGACTGCCAGCGAAAATATCGGCCAGCTTGAGTGTGTCATCGTGCTGATAAAATTCGAAGATTTCCTCTTCCACCATGGCCTCGGCCACGTCTTGGGCATCCGGTTCGACCGGCGCGTCCAGAGAAACGAATTCGCCAAATTGCCGGCTGCTTGCCACTTCGTTATCCAGGACGGCGAACAGATGCTTCAAAAGACCGGTGTAAGCCTCTTTTTCCCCCGGCACGGATTGCCATTCCACCTTAGCTCGGACAATCGCTTCATCCACCACGTCGCGCAGCGTCGGATAATCGCGCGGTAAATCGCCGACGGCCCGCAGATAAGCCAGCTCACGCCTTGCGACAGCCTCAAGTTTCGACAGTAGAGGCATTCGGGTCACCTCGGCCTCATGGGCGGCTGATGCGGGTTTTGCGGCAATCCGCACCTTGAGCTCGCGCAAGCGCTCGCGTCGTGCTTTGCGCTTGATTTGATCCTGAGCATGCAGTCGGTCAAAATGCTTCTTGGCCTGACGGAACAACGACTGTGCGAGCATCTGCGCGAGGGGCGTCAGCTCGTCATGTGATGCAGTAACGCTGACAATCTTTTTGCCGGGCAGGTGCATATAGCCACTGGCCAGAAATTGCCGCTTGATCTTGTCGCGATCAAGGACGATTTGAAGTCGCGCTGAATCTTTAGTGTGTTTGTCGAGCAATGGCTTGAGGGCGTGCTCGATCACATTTCCCAAAGCTCTCTGCCAAGGTTCATGAAACTCTTTGTCGATAGCTCGATAGCTATATTGTATCTGCATGTATGACTCCTTCGATGTCATTTCTATGGAGGCATGAATCGAGGATGCTCATATCCATAGATTTTGGTTTGGCACGCTCTTACCCCAGGCGCGTTTGCGAAGACTCCAACTCAAGAACAAAAGCGTGACGCCATAGACTGCCGCATGGAAACCCAACAGCCAGCCTGCGGCCACGAATGACTCGACCGGACGGGTAAAAAATATCCACAAGACGATAGCACCAAGGATAATCGAGAGCAGTCCACTGAGGGCAAGCCAGATTTCACCCTTGATTTCCCGACGCAGCCGAACGGCGGCGGATATCTCCAGCACACCGGTGAAAATCGCCCAGAAGCCCACGCTAGCCCATAAAAAAGAAGCCAAGACTATCGTGGCGACCCAAGGAGCAACCAGGACGACGACGCCCGTAAGTATGCCGACAATGCCGCTGAACAGCAGCCAGCCCCAGCGCTCTTTTTTCTGGATATGGCGCACCGCTGCAAACAAGTTGAACGCGCCATTGACCAAGGAAAATGCGCCGAACATGATGGTCATGGCCAACAGAGCCGATTGTGGCATCCAGAACGCGAGGGCTGCAAAAATCAATGCCAAGACACCGCGCAGCACAAAAAGCCACCAATTTTGGCTCAGCGAACACAGTGCTTTGGTGGGGTCATCCGCATTGGAATTGGCGATGGTGTCTGTTTTCATGCAATATCTCCTAAAGATCTATACAAAATAAAAAATCAAACACTCATGGGACAAGAGAGGGGGCGCTATGCGCCCCCTCTCCAGCGGTTTCAGAACAACCTGGACAGTTTTGCCTTGACTTCATCGAGCCAGCCTTTTCCGCAGCCTCCCCCTCCCGTCTTTTCCTTGATTTTCTTGAGTTCAGCGTACAGGGGCTCAAAGTCCTTCCTTTTTCCATAGCCCAGCAGTTCTGCCATTTCCAACTGCTGCCGGGCTTCGTTCAACAATGTCTCCAGGCGCTCATTGGATGCTTCGCTGCGCTGACCATCTTCTACCAGGGGCTCGGCGCGCTTCAGGAGCAGCTTCGCACGCAGGACGGGCAGCGGAAGCACGCTGCGCTCCTCGACCAGCGTGCTGAGCGCTGACTGCAGCGCGGCTTTGGCTTCTTCGATCTTGCCCTGATCGATCAGCGGCACGACTGCCTTCACGGCTGCGGGATAGGACGCCAAAGGGATGCTGGTGACCGTGATCACGATTTCACTGGCCAGCAAAGCCAGCACGTGGCGAGCCTGTTGCACCTCGCCATGTTTGAGGGCATCCAGCGCCTCGTCGGTCATCGCCTCAATGGTTTCCGTGTTGGCGAACAAGTCGTGCACGATGGTGCGCACATCAACGCCGGCCAGGGCGAGCGTGGGTTCGCGCGCGACGATCAGCTCCAGCTTTCCCGTCACTTCGGCCAGCGTTGCCAATGCGCGTGCAGTGTCCTTGCCGTCAAGTGCGGCCAGCGCTGATTTGGTCAGCGACAAGGCCGAGACTGCCTCATCGAGGACTTGTTTACGTTTGTCTGCCGCCTGCGAGTCCGTTTCTTTCTGAACCTCAGGCTGTACCTCCGTGACGACTTCAGGCTTGGACTCTGGACTGACAGGAAGGCTGCTTACCGCGGCCTGTTCGTTTTTTCCTTCGTTCGTCGCATTGGGATTCGGTGTTTGCTCATTCATGGTGATATGCCTCGTATGAGATAGTGAAAATAGGCGAATCTATTGGGGCTGAATGCGAACATCGCGAGACTGACCGACAGAGCAGTCAGCCCCTTCATCACCTCAAAACAGCTTTTGGATGCGCGTCTTCAACTCGTCGAACCATCCCTTGCCGCTTTTGCCACCAGCCGACTTTTGCTCAATGGACTTCACCTGATCGAAGATGGGTTTGAAGTCCGCCTTCTTGCCATAACCCAGGATCTGCGCCATCTCGATCTCCGTGCGCACGGACGACAGCAAGGTGCTGAGCTCCTCGTTCTGCCTGGCATCGCGCCTGTCGGTCTCGGCCAGCTTTTCAGCTTTTGCCATCGCGGCTTCAGCCCGTAGCACGGGCAGAGGAAAGGCGACCGAGGTCACCACCAGCGTGTTCAGTGCTCGGGCGAGTTCCGCTTTGGCGTTGTCGATCTTGCCGCTGTCGATGAGCCGTGCGGCCGACTTGATCGCTGCCGGGTACGTTGCCATCGGAAGGTTGTCGGTTTGGATTACGATTTCGCTGGCCAGATTGGCAACGATGGGCCGGGCCTTTTGCACCTCGCCATCACCCAACAACTCCCGAGACAACTTGACCGCTTTCTTTACCGATTCCACGTTGGCGTGGATATCGTGGGTGATGACGCGTACATCGACCGGCGCCAAAGCAAGTTTGGCGTCGCGTGCCAATACCAGTTCCAGCTTTCCGCTGGCCAGTTCCAGCGCAGCAAGCGCCTCCTTGGTCTTGTTTGCATCAAGGAGGGTCAAAGCCTCCTGGGTCTTGGTGAGCGCCGTGATGGCGTCTTGAGTGAGCTCGGCACGCTTTTTATCGGCTTCCCGGGCGGCCTTGTCATCTACCTGTGGCTGTGCCGCCTTGGATGCGGCAGAGGGTGCTGCAGCACCTGGGCTAGAACCTGCCGCCGATTGGGCCAGAGCCGGTCCGCTCAGTCCGACGACGACCGCCAGGGCAAGTGCGGAGAAGGTGTATTGTGGCTGTTTGATATTCATGATCTTGGGCTCTTGATTGAAGTTAGTTGACTGAGATTTCAATCTGTTTCGGTTTGGCTTGCTCGGCCTTGACAAGCCGCACTTCCAGCACGCCGTCTTTCATGGAAGTCGTCACCTTGGTCGGATCAACGTTGTCAGGCAAGACAAAGCTGCGCACAAAGCGGCCATAGGCACGTTCTATGCGGTGGAACTTCTTGCCCTGCTCCTCTTTTTCCAGTTTGCGCTCGCCGCTGATGGTGAGCACACCGTTTTCCGCGCTGACGCGCACGGCATCCCTGGGGACCTCCGGCAGATCCAGCTTGAGGAGGAATGCGTTCTCATCCTCGCTGATGTCCGCCATTAGAGCCCAGTCCGCCGTGGTCTTGGCTTCGTTGCCGGTACGGGCGCCCTGTCGCTGGGGTATTCGTCCGAACATCGTCGCCAGGCGGTTTTGCAATTCATCCAGTTCCCGGAAGGGGTCCCACGGAGTCAATGCAGACATATCGGTTCTCCTTGAACAATGCCGACGAATTGGATGACGCACTGAACAGAGCCGTCGGTTTACTCTGAATGGCACCTACTACTGTTTTCAGTTCCGAACAAGTCCTTGAGTCAATTGACGGATATCGCTTTCGTCGAGCGTTTCCCGCGCCAGCAGCTCGCGCGCACAGCGCTCCAGCACCGCGCGGTTGATGTCGAGAATCCGGTAGGCGCGCTCGAACACGCCCATCACGATGTCGCGGATAGCCTGATCGATGCGCGCCTGGGTCGATTCGGCCACCCGGCAACAGCCTTGGCCAGCAATGTCTTGCCGGTGCCCGGTGGGCCGACCAGCAACACGCCCTTGGGAATGCGCGCCCCGAGACGGCCATAGTCCTGCGGATTCTTCAGGAAATCGACGATCGCGACCAGCTCCGCCTTGGCCTCATCCCCCCCCCGCCACATCGGCGAACGTCACACCGGTGTTCTTTTCCACGAACACCTTGGCGCGGCTCTTACCGATGTTGAGAAACCCGCCCATGCCCTGCTTCTCGGCGAAGCGGCGGAACAGGAAGAACCAGACGCCAAAGAAGGATACCGCTGGCAGGATCCACGACAGCACATCGCTCAGCCAGGTGCTCTCCAACACGCGGGCATAGGGTACGTCGTACTTCGACAGGCGATCGGCAAGATCGGGTTCGACCCTCGTTGCCACGATCGTCGTCTTGCCCCGGCTGTCCGGCGACTTCAGGCGCCCGGTCACCGTACGATCCGACACCAGCACTTCGGCCACGCGCCCCTCGTCCAGCGCCTTCTCGAACTCGCTGTAGGGCACCGGCTCGACGGTTTTCGCCGTCTGCCAGTAGCTCTGCAAACTCAGCAACAGCAGGAGGGCAACGATCCAGTAGCCGGTATTCCATTGATTCTTTTTTTCCATGGACCGTGTTCCTCGAAAGTCGAGTTGCCAGAGGATCAGGTGAACAGACGGGCCGCACCGTCACGCAAACGGATGGCCAGCGAGCGGGAGGGCAGTGCCGCCGCTGATGAGCAGCCCCCACGGCGTGGCCGACCGCGGATCACGCTTGTAGACGACCGCGTGACCCGCGGCCACGACCGCCACCGCGATCGATGCCAGGGAGGCTGCCCATGCCAGGCTGATGGAGTCGGACACGGCAGCCTCGCCCGCCATCAAGATGCGTCGCTCGCCGACTTCTTCTTGCTCGAGTCTTTGCCAGCGTCGCCGTGCGGCGTCTCGGTCGCCTTCGCGACATCCGGCTGCTCCGGCTCGGCCGGGGTCTGCGGTGGCTCTTTGCGTTCGAACACCACGCGTTCGGCCTTGTCGTCCCAGCGTGCGCTGGCGTGATCGCCCTTGCCGATGCCGCCACCGAGCATCTCGCGCGCCAGCGCAGTTTCCAGCTCGCTGCGGATCAGGCGCTTGAGTTCACGCGCACCGAACTCGGGCTTGTAGCCTTCTTCCGCGAAATGGTCGATCAGCGTCTGATCGAAAGTGAGCGTCACGCCCTGGCTGGCGGCGCTGCGCGCCACGCGATCGAGCTGCAGGCCGACGATGTGGCGGATCTCCTCCTTGCCCAGCGCATGGAAGACGATGATCTCGTCGATGCGGTTGAGGAACTCGGGCCGGAAGTGGCCGCGCAGCACGTCCATGACCTCGGCCTTGGTCTTTTCGTACTCCTCGCCAGCCGCCTCACGCGCCTTCAGCCGTCGCTGGATGATGTCCGAACCCAGGTTGGACGTGGCGATGATGATGGTGTTGGTGAAATCCACCACCCGGCCCTTGCCGTCGGTGAGGCGACCGTCGTCGAACACTTGCAGCAGGATGTTGTAGACGTCAGGGTGTGCCTTCTCGATCTCGTCGAGCAGCAGCACGCTGTAGGGCTTGCGCCGCACCTTCTCGGTGAGCTGACCGCCTTCGTCGTAACCGACATAGCCCGGAGGCGCGCCCACCAGCCGCGCCACGGTATGGCGTTCGCCATATTCCGACATGTCGATGCGCAACAGGGCGTGCTCATCGCCGTAGATCGATTCGGCCAATGCCTTGGCGAGCTCGGTCTTGCCCACCCCGGTCGGGCCCAGAAACAGGAAGGTAGCCACCGGTTTACTGCCTTCGCGCAGGCCGGCGCGGGATAGCCGCACGGCATCGGCCACGGCACGGACCGCCTCGTCTTGTCCCACCAGGCGCTCGTGCAGCCGTTGTTCCAGGTGCAGCAGCTTTTCGCGCTCTTCCACCGTCAACTCGTTGACCGGGATGCCGGTCAGGCGCGAGACAACCTGCGCCACGTGTTCCGCCTTGACCTCGGCACTGCCGGAGGCCCGCTCCCGCTCCCAGTCCTCGACGAGCTTCTTGAGCTCGGCCTCCTTGGCTTCGATGCGCTTGCCGAGCTCGGCGGCCTGGTCGTACTGCTTGCGCGCGGCCACGTAATCCTGTTCACGCCGTAGCTGGTGCAGTTCGGACTCCAGCTCCTGCACGGCCACCGGCCGGGCCGTGGCCGACAGCTTCACGCGCGCGGCCGCCTGGTCGAGCAGGTCGATCGCCTTGTCCGGCAGGAAGCGCGCCGTGATGTAGCGGTCGGACAACTCGGCCGCCGCGATGATCGCGTCTTCGGAAATGCTGACCTTGTGGTGCGCCTCGAAGGTGTCGCGCAGGCCGCGCAGAATCATGATGGTCTGGGCCACCGTCGGCTCGGGCACCGTCACCGGCTGGAAGCGCCGCTCCAGTGCGGCATCCTTCTCGATGTATTTCTGGTACTCGTTCAGCGTCGTGGCGCCGATCAGGTTGAGTTCACCGCGCGC
Organism: Klebsiella sp. HMSC16A12; assembly: GCF_001808265.1. Classification (NCBI taxonomy): domain Bacteria; kingdom Pseudomonadati; phylum Pseudomonadota; class Gammaproteobacteria; order Enterobacterales; family Enterobacteriaceae; genus Klebsiella; species Klebsiella sp. HMSC16A12. The sequence goes on along the minus strand of NZ_KV792624.1, from coordinate 3,258 downwards.
CATCATCGGTTTGAACACGTTGGCCACGTCCAGCCCGCCTTCGCCACCGCCCTGGCCGGCACCAACGATGGTGTGCACCTCGTCGATGAACAAAATCAGCTCGCCCTGGTGCTCGGTCACCTCCTTCAGCACCTTCTGCACGCGCTCCTCGAACTCGCCGCGATATTTGGCGCCGGCCACCATGGCGTTGATGTTGAGTTCCACCAGGCGCTTGTCGCGCAAGGTCTCGGGCACTTCACCCGCCACCATGCGCTGCGCCAGCCCTTCGACGATGGCGGTCTTGCCCACACCCGGCTCGCCGATCAGCACCGGGTTGTTCTTCTTGCGCCGGGCCAGCACCTCGATGGTGGTTTCGATCTCCTGCGCGCGGCCGATCACCGGGTCGAGCTTGCCGTCGCGCGCCATCTTGGTCAGGTCGCGCGAGTACTTGTCGAGTTCTGGCGTGTTGGTCGGCGTCTCAGCGCGGCCATCCTCGGCGCCCTTGCCGACCACCTTGCTGACCTGTTGGCGCAGCGCCTGCGGCGTCAGGCCGTAGCGGCGCAGCAGGTTGGCGGCCAGCCCTTCGCCTTCCTCGGCCAGACCGATCAGGAAATGCTCTGGACCGACATAAGAATGGCCGAGTTCATTGGAGGCCACGAAGGCGCGGCTGAGCGCATCCTTCACGCGCGGCGACACGCCGATCTCGCCCTCGAAGGGCTTGTCCCCGCGCTTGGCCTCAGACTCGATCTGCCGCTTGAGGTCATCGACCTTGATCTTGAACTGACCCAGGATGGTCTTGACCACGTCGCTGTCGGCCAGCGCCAGCAGCAGATGTTCGGTATCCACCTCGGAGCGGCCAAATTCGGCAGCGTGTTTGGCGGCCTCCTGCAGCAAGGCTTCCGACTGTTCGCTGATGCGGCTGGCCAACCCACTGCCGCGACGGCGCGGCGCACCCGAACCTGCGGTGGCGGGCTCGCCAAACGAGGCATCGACCACGTCATCGGTATCGGCGGCAACTGGCGTCGCGTCTTCGCCGATGCGGAAGAAGTCACTGCCGAGGAAGTCCTCGAACAGGCCGCTGCGCGAGCCGAACAAGGCTTCCAGCGGCGAAACGGTGCGCTTTTGCTGGCGCACTAATTGCCGGTAATGGTCGTCGCACAACAGCATGGTGCTGTTACGACCGTTGAGATTGGCTTCCACCCGCACGGTGGCGGGTTGGCCGCAGACCTGGCATTGTTTTCTGGCCATGCTGATGCTCCTGAGAAGGTTGACAAGGTTGAGGCGACGAGGCATCGCGAGCCGCGACTCCTCGTCTCGTGCCGGGTTTTTCTTGTGACGAACGAGCCGGCGACGTCAGCCGTTGATCGGGATCGAGCGTCCCTGCTTCGGCGCGCTGACCTCGCGCTTGTCGATCGTGACCGTGAGCACCCCGTTCTTGAACGATGCCTTGATCGAATCCTGGTTGGCGTCGTCAGGCAGGTTCAAGGCACGCTGAAAGCTGCCGTAGGAGCGCTCCACACGGTGGAAGCCACCTTCCTTCTTCTCCTGTTCCTGGCGCTTCTCGCCACGCACCATCAGCACGTCGTTGTCGAGAGTTATCTGGATGTCCTTCTCCTCGACACCGGGCACTTCCAGGGTAATCTTGTACTGCTTGTCGGTTTCCTGGATGTCCAGGGCCGGCTTCAGCATGCCCGACCAATCGGATGGCCACTGCGGCATGTTCAACGCCGGAAAACCGAAGCCCCGGAATGCGTCATCGAACAGCCGGTCGATTTCCCGATGCAGTTGCAGGATCGGGCTGACTGGCCCGCTCGCCGCTGGCAGGTCATTGCGCTGCACCGGCAGGGAAGAGGCGGTCTGCTGCTCTTGCTGCTCGTTCTTGAACCAGTTCCAGGGAGGCAACTTCTTGAAATCGATGTCCATGTCATACCTCCAGAAAAATTGGAAAACGAGTTACTCAAGCCCTTTGCCTGCTGCGACGGGCAGTGCGCCCAGGCGACACGGGCTGCTCGGATGACTTCTGCTGTTCACGCTTGCGCATCACCTCCTTCTTTGCTCCGGCTCGGGTCTGATCATTGATGCACTGATCGATTTCACTTTGACGAAGCCGCCACGTCCCGCCCACCTTGAAAGCCGGAATTTCCCCGTGTGCGGCGAGCCGATAAATCGTCCGCTTGCCGACTTTCAAGTACGCAGCCAATTCATCGAGCGTGAAAATCACCTGTAGGTGCGCTTTCATCTCACCCTCTCCAATCGCGTCGCTTTGCGGTTCCGGCCAAGGAAATCCTTGCAATACTTTGTAAGATTAGACCTACTATGAATAACTTCAAGAATCAATGTGCAGCGTTCTCCCGCCCCATTGATGCAGGTCAACTGCTCAGGCAAGGCGCAGCGGGGCGGTCTGATCAGGCAATGGACAGCGCCTGGCTCGTCAGCCTGCGTGTACCACAGGCGCCTCGATCAAACACCGATCCTCACGTTGTAGCCGAGTGCCCGCAGCCCCTTGCTCGTCTGCATGTTCCTTGGCGGAAACTCGTCTGGGCGCGCCCAGACGACGATTTCCCCGAGGCTGCTCAGGCTAACGTGCGGAATTGCCCAGTCGTCGCTGCGGATCGCGTTCCAGAGTCGGGCCGAAACACTTCCGTTGCCCCAGACAACGTAGTTCAACAGTATCCGTCCGGCCAACACACCTTCCCGACACCGCCGCCGAAGGCCATGGCCCATCAAGCGGATTTTCCATGCGCCCTCAGCGCCGTACCTACAGCAAATCTTTCAAGGCTCAGGTCATTCAGGAGTGTTCTGAACCCGGTGCCTCCATCGCAAACATCGCCTTGGGCTACAGCCTCAATGCCAACCTCGACCACAAATGGATTCGGCTGCCTACCCAGAAAACCACGGCTATCCAGCCAGCGTTCATCCCGTTGCCTTCTCAAATGCTCGGCGTGGGTTCGCATACTCAAGCGCGCTGCTGCGATCATGAGTTTGATCCAGTCGGCCCGTAATAATGGGCACGATCCGTATGCCTATCTCAAGGATGTGCTGACACGGTTGCCGTCCCTGTAACAGCCTGAAGTTGACCTGGGTAATCAAATACCGGTGTAGTGATTAGGAAACAGGGCTCGGATAACATCATGGCGCAGGTCACCCTGATCTTGACCCTCCATCTCCGAACAGCTTTTGTATCTTAAGTTAACGATGTCCGCTGCCGGTATTCCCTCGGGGAGTGATATCCCAGCGCGCTGTGCGGGTGGATTCCATTTCCATCAGATGTCCTTCCTG
>NZ_KV792623.1:0-656 GCF_001808265.1 Klebsiella sp. HMSC16A12 | reverse complement strand
TCAGATCCGCCAGCGGCATGGTTCGCCTTCTCACCGGACCGACAGGGGAAACACCCTCAGCAACATCTTCGGCACTATCATGGCGTGCTGCAGGCAGATGCCTTCGCAGGGTACGACAGGTTGTTCAGCGCAGAGCGTGAAGGTGGCCCGTTGACAGAAGCGGCATGCTGGGCTCATGCGCGGCGCAAAATCCATGACGTCTATATCAGCACCCGGACGGCCACAGCAGAGGAGGCTCTGAAGCGCATCAGTGAGTTATACGCGATAGAAGAGGAAATACGCGGCCTTCCGGCATCTCAGCGGCTGGCCGCCAGACGGTCCCGAAGTTAACCGTTGCTGATATCCCTGCATGACTGGTTGGTGGAGAAAAGTGCCACTCTGTCGAAAAAATCCCGGTTAGGCGAGGCGTTCGCTTATGCACTGAACCAGTGGGATGCCCTGTGTTACTACTGCGATGATGGTCTGGCAGAGCCGGATAATAACGCTGCTGAGCGCGCGCTACGAGCGGTCTGTCTGGGCAAGAAAAACTACATCTTCTTCGGCAGTGATCATGGTGGTGAACGTGGTGCCCTGCTGTATGGTCTGATCGGAACGTGCAGGCTGAACGGTATCGATCCAGAGGGTTACCTTCGCCATATCCTGAGCGTATTGCCGGA
>NZ_KV792622.1:0-1203 GCF_001808265.1 Klebsiella sp. HMSC16A12 | reverse complement strand
TAAGGAAGGTGCGAATAAGCAGGTCATTTCTTCCCAAGCTGACTCGCTGATTAAAATTTCGCGGATCTGGGCCGATTTTTTTCCCGCAAACACATCGAATCAGCCTATTTAGGCTATTTTTTCCACCATTTCTGGCGTTATTTCCGGTTTTTACTGAGATCTCTCCCACTGACGTATCATTTGGTCCACCCGAAACAGGTTGGCCAGGGTGAATAACATCGCCAGTTGGTTATCGTTTTTCAGCAGCCCCTTGTATCTGGCTTTCACGAAGCCGAACTGCCGCTTGATGATGCGAAACGGGTGCTCCACCCTGGCACGGATGCTGGCTTTCATGTATTCGATGTTGATGGCCGTTTTGTTCTTGCGCGGATGCTGCTTCAAGGTTTTTACCCTGCCGGGACGCTCGGCGATCAGCCAGTCCACATCCACCTCGGCCAGCTCCTCGCGCTGTGGCGCTCCTTGGTAGCCGGCATCGGCTGAGACAAATTGCTCCTCTCCATGAAGCAGATTACCCAGCTGATTGAGGTCATGCTCGTTGGCCGCGGTGGTGACCAGGCTGTGGGTCAGGCCACTCTTGGCATCGACACCAATGTGGGCCTTCATGCCAAAGTGCCACTGATTGCCTTTCTTGGTCTGATGCATCTCCGGATCGCGTTGCTGCTCATTGTTCTTGGTAGAGCTGGGTGCCTCAATGATGGTGGCATCCACCAAAGTGCCTTGGGTCATCATGACGCCTGCTTCGGCCAGCCAGCGATTGATGGTCTTGAACAATTGACGGGCCAGTTGATGCTGCTCGAGCAGGTGGCGGAAATTCATGATGGTGGTGCGATCCGGCAGGGCGCTATCCAGGGATAATCGGGCAAACAGGCGCATGGAGGCGATTTCGTACAGGGCATCTTCCATGGCACCGTCGCTCAGGTTGTACCAATGCTGCATGCAGTGAATACGCAGCATGGTCTCCAGCGGATAGGGCCGTCGGCCATTGCCCGCCTTGGGATAAAACGGCTCGATGACAGCGGTCATATTCTGCCATGGCAGAATCTGCTCCATGCGGGAGAGGAAAATCTCTTTTCGGGTCTGACGGCGCTTAGTGCTGAATTCACTATCGGCGAAGGTGAGTTGATGGCTCATGATGTCCCTCTGGGATGCGCTCCGGATGAATATGATGATCTCATATCAGGAACTTGTTCGCACCTTCCCTAA